>JAUPLV010000245.1 GCA_030836725.1 Pseudomonadota bacterium
TTGCGGGCGGCGTTTGTGCGCCTGGAGAGCATTTTTCATGCACCCGAGGGATCGCCGGAAGGGGACGAAATGGAGGTGCTGGTCGCGCTGGTCGAAGCCTATGAAAACAAGCATTACCCGATCGGCCCGGCTGACCCGGTGGAGGCGATCAAGTTTCGCATGGAGCAGCAGGGGCTGGCCGCCAAGGATCTGGAGCCTTTCATCGGGTCGAGCGGTCGGGTTTCCGAGGTGTTGAACCGCAAGCGGGCCCTCAGCCTGCGCATGGTGAAGCGTTTGCATGATGGCCTCAAGATTCCGTATGAAAGTTTGTTGTCGCACGCCGGATAGATTTTGAGTAAGCGTCCAGCCGATCCATCTCGCCGGAGGGTATGGCTGAAGAGTACATGTGTCCATTTCGGGAAGAGGTGGACACATGGACACATTGGTATCAAAGCCGGCCGATCGGAAGCGACGTCGGCATTCGGACGAATTCAAGCGGCAGGTCATTGAGGCCTGCCTGGAACCGGGCATATCGGTAGCAGCGATCGCGCTGGCGAACGGGCTGAACGCCAACTACCTGAGGCGTTGGGTCAGAGAACACCGTGATGCGGTTGTGGTGGGTGATCGAAGTGAAGCCTCCCGCGAGATAGCCGACACCGGACCAGCGGTGCTGGTGCCGGTGACGTTGGCAGCGGAGCCTGCGCCAGGTATCCCCCCGCTGGAAATACGTCTCGACGTACGACGAGGCGGGACGACGGTGCAAATGGCCTGGCCAGTCGAAGCGGCGGCCAGCCTGGGGTCGTGCCTGCGGGAACTGCTGCGATGATCCGGCCGAGCGAAATCTGGGTGATCGTCGAACCGGTGGACATGCGCGGCGGCATCGAAAGCCTGTCGCTACGCGTGCAGAACCTGCTGGGCCGGACACCCTGCGACGGTGCTGCCTACGCCTTCCGCAACCGCCGCGGCAGTCGGCTGAAACTCCTGATCTGGGACGGTACGGGCGTCTGGCTCTGCCAGCGGCGGCTGCATCAGGGCGGTTTCGTCTGGCCGACTGCGGCAGCGACAACGGTGACGCTGACGGCACGGCAATGGGACTGGCTGATCACGGGCGTGGAATGGCAACGGCTGGATGCCCCGGCGCCGGTGCATTGGCGGGTGTAAGCCTGTCATGCAAATGCCGTGCGCAAAATCATGACGGGAACGACGCAACATCGCGAAGAGAGTTGACCTATTCGGCGAGACGGCAGGACGGTCTCCCGCTACCATGGCGACATGAATCTCGCAGCCGAACTTGAGCGCGTCATTGCCGACAGTGCCATTGCCGATGAAGCGGCCAACGCCGTGCGCCGGTTGCTCGACGAGGCCCAGCGCGAGGTGGTACGCATGGCCACGCAGGTTCAGGCGCGCGAGACCGAGCTCTTCGCGGCCAAGACCAAGATCGACGCGCTGGTAATGGAACTGGCCCACCTCAAGCGGATGCGCTTCGGTACCCGCAGCGAAGCGCTGGGCACCGAAACGAAAGACCTGTTCCAGGAGACGATCGAGGCGGACATCGCGGCGGCGAAACTCGAACTGGAGCGACGCCAGGCCGAAGCCGGCGAACAGCCGAAGCCGCCCCGAGCGCCGCGGGAACGCGCCGGTCGCCAACCGCTGCCGGCGCATTTGCCGCGCATCGAACACCGGCACGAACCGGAAACCTGTACCTGCGGGCAGTGCGGCAAGGATCTGGTGCTCATCGGCGAAGATGTCAGCGAACAACTCGATGTCGAGCCGGCCAAGTTCTTCGTGCATCGCCATATCCGCCCGCAATATGCCTGCCGGTCCTGCGAGACGGTGACGGCCGCCTCCATTCCGCCGGCAGTGATCGATGGTGGCATGGCGGCCACGGGCCTCCTGGCCTGGGTGATCATCGGCAAGTATCTCGATCACCTGCCGCTCTACCGTCTTGAAGGGATCGCGGCCCGTGAGGGCGTGACGCTGTCGCGATCGACACTGGCCGAATGGGTGGGCCGAATGGGAGTGGCACTCGATCCGTTGGCGCAACGCCTGGCCGAACTGCTACGGCAGCGCAGCATCCTGCATGCCGACGAGACGCCGGTACGGCAACTCGACCCCGGCAACGGCAAGACCCATCGGGCCTACCTGTGGGCCTACCGCAGCAACGACCTCGATACCGGGCCGCCGATCGTGGTGTTCGACTACCAGAGCAGCCGTTCCGGCGCGCATGCCCGGAGTTTCCTTGCCAGCTGGCAGGGCAGTCTCATGGTCGACGATTTCGGCGGCTATAAGGCGATCTTTACTCAGGGGGTGACCGAGTTGGCCTGCCTGGCCCATGCACGCCGCAAGTTCTTTGACCTGAATGCGGCGCAGCCCAACGCCATCGCCCAGGAGGCATTGGCGCGTATTGCCGCACTGTATGAGATCGAGCAGCGGGGGCGACCGATGTCGATTGCCGAGCGTGCCACCCTGCGGCAGTCCGAGGCGGCACCATTGCTCCATTCCCTGCATGCCTGGCTCAAGGCGACGCGCCTCGTTGTGGCCCACGGCGGCGGCACGGCGCGGGCGATCGACTATAGCCTCAAGCGCTGGCCGGCGCTCAGTCGCTACGTGACCGACGGTGCGCTGCCGATCGATAACAACCCCGTGGAAAACGCGATCCGCCCGGTGTGTCTCGGGAAAAAGAACTGGCTCTTCACGGGATCGGAGCGTGCCGGCAAACGCGCCGCCGCCATCCAGAGCCTGCTTGCTACCGCAAAGCTCAACGGCCTCGACCCGGCCGCCTGGCTGCGCGATACCCTCGAGAAACTTCCAACCTGCTTCAACCGCGATATCGATTCGCTTCTGCCCATCGCCCGCGTATCGTCATAACACATCAATTCGCCCCGACGACGTGGGGCGGCCGGACGCTTACGATTTTGACGCTCTCGATCTCCGCGATGACGTTGTTTGGTGTCATTGCGAGGAGGCGTAGCCGACGTGGCAATCCATGGCCGGCCGCTGGATCGCCACGGCCTGC
>JAUPLV010000095.1 GCA_030836725.1 Pseudomonadota bacterium
CGCGGGTGCGGGTGCGGGTGCGGGTGCGGGTGCGGGTGCGGGTGCGGGTGCGGGTGCGGGTGCGGGTGCGGGTGCGGGTGCCGGCGCGGCAGTGGCTGTCGGTTTTGCCTCCGTCTTCTTCTTGCCCTCTTTCGAGCCTTTAGCCGTTCCCGTGCTCCTGGCCGAATTTTCCTGCTGGGCCTGCTCGATGAAGCGGTCCCGCTCCTGGATGCTGACCTCGCCGTTCTTGTCGGCGTCCATGTCATTGAAACGCCGTTTGATTTGCACCAACTGGCCGGACGGGGCCTTCGCCAGTTCAGCCTGCGACAAACCGCCGCTCTTGTCGGCATCCAGTCCCTTGAAGGACGCTTCCCAGGCCGCCCGATCCTTTTGGAGGTGGGCGGAATACTCCTGCAGCGTGATCACGCCATCCTTGTTGCCGTCGATTTCCGTAAAGTTTTTCGACAGCTGGCGCGCCGGCACCGGCCTGTAGGCATCCAGCTCCTGTTGGGACAACTTGTCGTTTTTGTCCTTATCGGCAAGGCAACGCAAGGTAGTCCAATTGTCAGCCGCATTGGCCGCGGGGGTCGCGGCCTGTTCGGCCGCCAGGGCCTGAACGGAGAACGCAACCAGGATCGTGCTCAGCAAGGTACGCATAGGGGATTTCCTTGAGTCTTGAATGAAAATTCAGTCATTGGGTTTAAACGGCGGCGACCATTCGCTGACGATAAAGGGAGGCGTCGACCACGCCCGCCATCGCTTCAACATTCAACCGGCCGCCCAGGAAACGGTTGATCGATTCCGCCACGCGCCCAGGTTCGCGAATCACGTCGCGGTGACGAACGTACAGGACCCAGGCGTTCGGATTGTGCGCCAGCCAGTACTTTACCATGCCCAGCTGACGCGAATAGGCAGCCTGAATCTGCGTATCGCTGAATTTATCGCTGCCGCGCTTCATCCGGTCGAGCATCGTCTTTTGGGAGGCGAGCACCTCATCCAGGTCGCGTTCTATGAAGATGACCCGGCAGGGAATATCCGCGGGAATATAGGGCACCAGCTGCGCCACGATTTTGACCGCCTTGTGCCTCGCCTCGCCTATCCAGTCTCGCGTCTTTCTAAGCTGAGTGGCCTTTTCCAGTTCGTAGTAACCCTTGGGATTGTCCTCGTCAGCCTTGCGTTTTCGGTCGGTCAGAATCTCCAGGCCGCCCGCATCCAGCATCTGCATCAGCATCGAAGTCCCGGAGCGGGGCAGGCCCGCCACCACGGCAACGTAGTCCGAAGGCGCGTTGTCGTCCGGCAGGCGATCCTGATACGCGGGTTCGGCCGTTTCTCCCGCGTCCAGTTCCACCGGGGGCTGAGTAGCCGGCTCGCGCTCGCCCACCGGCGCCTCGATGAATTCATCCTGCAGGATGGCCATGCCCGCATCCAGGCGCTGTTTCTTGAACCGCCGGAGCTTGCCCAGGGCTTCGCGATGCTGCCTGGCTGCCTCCGGATTGTTGATCCAGAAGCGATACAGCCAGAGCAGCATGCGATGCGCCTGCGCGAAATTGGGGTTGAGGTCGGTCGCCACCTTCAGGGAGCGCTCCGCGGCGGCGAAGCGGCGCAGGCGGAACAGCGCGCTCCCCAGAACGAAGTGGGCCATGGGATAGTGGAACATCAGGCGAACGGTTTCCAGCGCCTCGCGGGCGGCCTCTTCGTAGCGGCGTTGCTGCTGGCAGGCGCGGGCCAGCCCAAGGTGGGCGTGGAAATTCAGCGGATCGATTTCCAGTGCCTTTTTATAGGCGACCTCGGCATCCCTGGCGCGGTGCAGATCGAGATAGGCCTCGCCGACCTGGATATGCAATCCCGGCCGGTTTGGCTGGGCTTCGCCCGCCTTGTCGAGATAGGCCAGGGCCTCTTCCGGCTTGTCCTCGTCCAGCATCACGCAACTCATCAGGAAATCGAGGTCGTAGTGCGTGGTGTTTTTCTGCTCGCGAGCGCGGCGCCATGCCTGCCGTTCCTGAGGGCTGAGCAACGGCGCCTCCCTGGCCGGCTCACCGGGCGCGGCGGCTGGCGAGGCGGATTCGCGTTCCGCCTTGCGCTCCGCGCGCCGCTGTTGCAGCAGCGCCCGAAACGCCTCGATCTCCTTCTCGGCCCGCTCCGCCAGCATGATTCGGGTCTCGCGCAACCGCTCCACCAGGTCGCGCAGGGCCGGCGTATCGCCGACGGCGCGATAGCACATGGCCAGTTGCGTGCCGAAGCGCGTTTCCTCGGGCTCGGCCTCGCGCAGCTCTTTCAGAATCGGGATAGCCTGGGGGTAAAGATCGGCGTTCATGTAGGAGCGCGCCAGGTTGTAGCGCATTTCCCGGGCTGAGCGGGTAACGGCCTGGGCAACATTTTCGCCCGGCGCTTCGACATAACCGAGCGCCACCAGCTGATCCAGCGCCGCCTTGGCGGCAAGTGGGTCCTGCCGCACCGTTTCGCTATGGCGGCCGTCGTCGCCCGGCACCTGGTCCCAGCTGGGGATGCGCTCGATCGCGGGGGGCGTCTCGAAGACCTGGAGCAGCGGTTTGCCGTCCATGTCCTCGCCCACCGGCAAGCCATACATAGTCAACAGCGTCGGGGTAATGTCCAGCAGGTTGGCCCCATGGATCAATTCGTCCTTTTTGATGTCGGGACCGGCCATGACGATCATGCCCAGATCCCGGTGCTCCACCGCCGGGCCGGCCGGCTCGCGCGGAATCTGGCGCGGGCGCAGATGGTCGGGATGGAAGCCGTGGTCCGAGCACATGATGATCGTGGTGTCCTCGTCCACCAGACCGAGCAGGGTGCCGAGCATCATGTCGTGAAATTCGTAGCCGGCGTTGACCACCCCGGAGTACAGCTCGAAATCGCGTTCCGGAATCCAGTCCCGGCGGGGCGAATGGTATTTCATGAAGCCGTGCGAGAAGTGGTCGATGGCGTCGAAATAGACCGCGAAGAAATCCCACTCCTCGTTCTCCAGCAGCCAGGTGGCCGCATTGTTGATGGAGATGCACTCGGCCAGTATCTTCATTGCCGAGCCCAGGCGGCGGTCCTTGGTCTGGTCGATCTCGAGCGCCTTGGGAATGAAGGGCAGTACCTCCTCCGGAACCAGCTCGTTGGGGTTGAAACGCAGTTCGGCCAGCGTCTCGGCCAGGCGCTCGGGATGCACCGCGCCGGGCGGAAGAGGCCAGGGCTGATCGAGCGGGCCGACGGCGTGGTGATAGTGGTTGGAGACCATCGCGCCGTTGATGGACTCGACCGGGTGGCTCGGCCACCAACCCACGACGCCGCATTTGTGGCCGGTCTGGTTGAGGATGTTCCAGATTGCCTTGGTGGTGCGCGATAGCTGGCTCACCGGCTGCACGGCGCCGCCATCGGGCGTCGGCTCGGTGAAACCGAGGATGCCATGCTTGTAGGGGCGCTTGCCGGTCGCGATGCTGGTCCACAGCATCGGCGAGAGCACCGGCTGCAGGGTCGCCAGGTTGCCCATCACCCCGCGCTCGACCAGGCGCGACAGATTCGGCATGCGCCCCTGCTCCATCAGCGGGGTCATCACTTTCCAGTCGGCGGCGTCCCAGCCGACGAGCAGGGTTTTACGCTTTGCCTGGGCGGGCGCGGGGGTAGGCTGGGTCATGGATTCGGGCGGAGCAGGGAAAACTAAACAACGACGCCCCGGACCAGCCGGGGCGTCGGGGAAACCGACGGGCGATCAGTGCCGGGTTTGTTCGGCCTTGAGCGCTTCGCGGCGGCGGCGCAGGCCGGCCAGGCCCAGTCCGCCCAGCGCCAGCGAGGTCAGGCCGTAGACCACGGGCGCCATCACAGGAACCGGGGTGGGGGCGGCGGCAGCGGGCGCCAGCGCCGCGCTGCAGGCGACGGGAGTACCGTCGCCCCGGTCGCCCGCCGCAATGGCTGCGTCGGGCGTGTTCTCGTAGGCATAGGCGATCACGCTGATTTCGGCGGCGCCCGGCGTGCCATTCGAGCGCAGGCAAATCCAGCCGTAGTGGGTGTTGGCGCCGACGTTGAAGCGCACCCCGACGAAACCGAACTCCGAGGCGCCGCCCGTCCAGCCGCTTGTCCCCCCCGCCATATCCTGGGAGGTGGTCATTGGAGCGGCAGAGCCCGTCCAGGGCGCTGTCGCGTTGATGTCAAAGCCGGAACCAAGCTTCATGGCATCGTTACCGATTACTCCGCCGACGATTGCGTTGCCGGATGTGGCCGGCGCTATGCCGTTGTTGCCGCCTGAGTAACCCCAGATCGCGAAATCGTTGCTGCCATCGCCGTCCATGTCGAACAGACGATAGCCAGCACCCGCGAAGGTTCCCGTGCCCGCCCCGTTGATGACGCCGAACGTCGGCGCATCGCCTCCGTTCATCACCACGGCCGCCTCGGCCTGTGACATCATGGCCAGGGCGGAACTCGCCGCCACGCCGAAGGCGGCCACCTGTCGTCCGCTGACCAGGGGTTTCGAGTCCTTCAGGTGACCGCTTGCCGTCAGCAGGTAGTCGTTGATCTGCTTGTCCAGTGTTGCGCTTGCCTGCGTCATGGTGATTCCCTTTATGTTGGAAAATGCGATGAAAAACTGCGTTTATCGTCTAGACGGTAATTTATAGCCGCAATGAAACCCATGTCAATGCTTGCCTCGGGATTATGCGCAAGCCCGATGGCCCGATACCGCGAGCCCGGCGGTCACGGTCACGGCGCAAGTCAAGCGGCATCACGGGCCAGCCAAGAAATTCCGGAGAAAACCTGGTTCCCATATCTGTCTGCGCTCCGTTGCACACACGCAACAACGCCCCGGACCAGCCGGGGCGTCGGTGAAACCGCCAAACAATCAGTGCCGGGTTTGTTCGGCTTTGAGCGCTTCGCGGCGGCGGCGCAGGCCGGCCAGACCCAGTCCGCCCAGCGCCAGCGAGGTCAGACCGTAGGCCAGCGGCGCCATCACCGGAACCGGGGTGGGGGTGGCGGCAACGGGCGCCAACGCCGCGCTGCAGGCGACGGGAACGCCGTCGCCCCTGTCGCCCGCCTGAATGGCTGCGTCAGGCGTGTTCTCGTAGGCATAGGCGATCACACTGATTTCGGCGGCGCCCGGCGTGGGGTCCGAGCGCAGGCAAATCCAGCCGTAGTGGGTGCCACCCGCATTTTCGAATCTGACGCCAACAAAGCCAAACTCGCCGGCCCCCCCCGTCCATCCAGACCCCCAAGGATTATTCAAACCGTTACCGACAATGTCATTGCCTGTGCTCATCACACTGCCTGTCCAGGACCCGCTCGGAATTGCCGGTCCAAGCGTAAAGCCAGCCGACAGTTTCGGCAGATCGTCCGAGCCGCCGCCAAATGCCGCATTGCTTGACTCATAAGTCCCATAAGCTACAGCCAGGCCGTTGTTGCCGCCTGAGTAACCCCAGATCGCGAAATCGTTGTTGCCATCGCCGTCCATGTCGAACTGGCGATAACCGGCACCCCAGAAGGTTCCGGTGCCCACCGCGTTGATGACGCTGATCGGGGGCGCGTCGCCGCCGTTCATCACCACGGCCGCCTCAGCCTGCGACATCATGGCCAGGGCGGAACTCGCGGCGACGCCGAAGGCGGCCATCTGCTGTCCGCCGACCAGAGGTTTCGAATCCTTCAGGTGACCGCTTGCCGTCAGCAAGTAGTCGTTGATCTGCTTGTCCAGCGTTGCGCTTGCCCGCGTCATGGCCATGGTGGCTCCCTTTATGTATGTTTGAAAATGCGATGAAAAACTGCGTTTATCGTCTAGACGGTAATTTATAGCCGCAATGAAATCCATGTCAATGCTTGCCTCGGGATTATCCGCAAGCCCGATGGCCCGATACCGAGAGCCCGGCGGTCACGGTCACTGCGCGATTCAAGCGGCATCACGGGCCGGCCAAGTAATTCCGGAGAAAACCCGGTTCCCATATCTGTCTGCACTCCGTTGCATACACGCAACAACGCCCCGGACCAGCCGGGGCGTCGGAGAAACCGCCAAGCCGATCAGTGCCGCGTTTGTTCGGCCTTGAGCGCTTCGCGGCGGCGGCGCAGGCCGGCCAGGCCCAGTCCGCCCAGCGCCAGCGAGGTCAGTCCGTAGGCCACGGGCGCCATCACCGGAACCGGGGTGGGGGCGGCGGCAGCGGGCGCCAGCGCCGCGCTGCAGGCGACGGGAACGCCGTCGCCCCTGTCGCCCGCCGCAATGGCTGCGTCGGGCGTGTCCTCGTAGGCATAGGCGATCACGCTGATTTCGGCGGCGCCCGGCGTGGGGTCCGAGCGCAGGCAAATCCAGCCGTAGTGGGTGTTGGCGCCGATGTTGAACCGCGCGCCGACGAATCCGAACTCCGAGGCTCCGCCAGACCAGCCGCTGGCTCCGCTGCTTAAACCCCAAGCGATATCCGGGTTGGTATTCATTACCGCAGTCACCCACGGATTCCCTGAAGAGATGCTGGAACCCGCGGAAAGCTTTGCAACATTGCCATATCCGACGATTGCGTTGCCGGACGTGGCCGCGACTATGCCGTTGTTGCCGCCCGAGTAACCCCAGATGGCGAAATCGTCATTGCCATCGCCGTCCATGTCGAACAAGCGATAGCCAGCACCAGCTCCAAATGTTCCGGTGCCCACGCCGTTGACGACGCTGATCGGGGGCGCATCGCCGCCGTTCATCACCACGGCCGCCTCGGCCTGCGACATCATGGCCAGGGCGGAACTCGCGGCGACGCCGAAGGCGGCCATCTGCTGTCCGCCGACCAGAGGCTTCGAGTCCTTCAGGTGACCGCTTGCCGTCAGCAAGTAGTCGTTGATCTGCTTGTCCAGCGTTGCGCTTGCCCGTGTCATGACCATGGTGGTTCCCTTTATGTTTGAAAATGCGATGAAAAAATGCGTTTATCGTCTAGACGGTAATTTATAGCCGCAATGAAATCTCTGTCAATGCTTGCCTCAGGATTATGCGAAGCCCGATACCGCGAGCCCGGCGGTCACGGTCACGGCGCAAGTCAAGCGGCATCACGGGCCAGCCAAGAAATTCCGGAGAAAACCCGGTTACCATATCTGTCTGCGCTCCGTTGCATACACGCAACAACGCCCCGGTCCAGCCGGGGCGTCGGGGAAACCGCCGGGCGATCAGTGCCGCGTTTGTTCGGCTTTGAGCGCTTCGCGGCGGCGGCGCAGGCCGGCCAAGCCCAGTCCGCCCAGCGCCAGCGAGGTCAGGCCGTAGGCCACGGGCGCCATCACCGGAACCGGGGTGGGGGCGGCGCATAACGACCCGGTAGTCGCACCCGCCTGGATGGGCGTGTCGGGACAATCTTCGTAGGCCCAGCTCAGGGCGGTCAGCGAACCCGGGGCGTTGACCCGCAACTGGATCCAGCCATAGTGGGTATTGGCGCCGATGTTGAAGCGGACGCCGGCGAAACCGGTTTCGCCATTGACGCCGCTCCAGTTGCTGGCGCCGTTACTCTGCTCAAAAAAGACATCGGCACCCGTGCCGCCAGCAATAACCCAAGTCACCCCGGCGGATGGGGTTGGGCCGATGCTGGCGCCGCTGGCGAGCTTCCGCACATCGTTATAAGATGTTCCGCGTAAGGCGGCGTTGCTCCCCCCGGGCTGGGTGCCGTTGATTCCCGCACTTACAGAGCTGGTTGAAGAAAAATAGCCGAACAGCGCGAAGTCGTTCACGGCGTCGCCATTCATATCGAATGAGGCGAATGAGGTGCCAGAGGTCGCCGCCACCGTCACCGGCTGGGGCGTGCCGGCGTTGGCCACCACGGCCGCCTCGGCCTGCGACATCATGGCCAGGGCTGAACTCGCGGCGACGCCGAAGGCGGCCATCTGCTGTCCATCGACCAGAGGTTTCGAATCCTTCAGGTGACCGCTTGCCGTCAGCAAGTAGTCGTTGATCTGCTTGTCCAGCGTTGCGCTCGCCCGCGTCATAGCCATGGTGGCTCCCTTATTTGGAAATACCGATTAGAAAGTTATATTTTTTATTTACAGCGAGGGCAATTTATAACCACAAAACAGTTTGTGTCAATACATTCACACGTCAATATCTAAATATTCGCCTATTTGGATTGCCCGGTGCGGG
>JAUPLV010000246.1 GCA_030836725.1 Pseudomonadota bacterium
TGTTTGACAAAGGCCTCGTCGGGTGGAAAAACACGGGTTTCGGTCAGTATCGACTCGATGGCTGCCATACAATCTCCTCACTGGTTAACGCATTGTGATCAACGATCCATTTTAATCCAAGGCCCCACCTCCAAACCATGATCCATCCTGACCTTGAGCGCATTGCCCGTTGTTCCCGCTATGGCCACCGCCTGCTGGCTGCGCAGCCGCACCTTGCCGACACGGTGACCGGGCTGCTCGGCCAACCCTGCACCCGTGCGGCGATGCAGGTTTTCCTCGCCGAGACGCCCCGCAGCGGTCAGGCCAGCGCCGACGAGGATGGCCTGCATCGCCGCCTGCGGCAGTTGCGCCAGCGGGTGTGGCTCATCACCACCGCGCGCGATCTGGCGGGCAGCGCCGACCTCGCCGAAGTGACCGCGGCCTACACCGCGCTGGCCGAGGTGTGCATCACCGCCGCGCTGGAGTTCCACCACGCCACGCTCGCCGCGCGCCACGGCGAACCGCGCGACGAGCACGGCCAGCCGCAGCGGATGGTCGTGGTCGGCATGGGCAAGCTCGGCGGCGGCGAGCTCAACGTGTCGTCCGACATCGACCTCATCTACCTCTACCCAGAGGAAGGCGACACCGCGGCGGACGATCCCGCCACCCCGATCCGTTCGCTCAGCAACCACGAATTCTTCATCCGGCTCGGCCGCAAGCTGACCGCCGCGCTGAACGAAGCCACTGCCGACGGCTACGTGTTCCGCGTCGACCTGCGGCTGCGCCCATGGGGCGACTCCGGCCCGCTTGCGATGGGCTTTGCCATGCTGGAGGACTATCTGGTGGCGCAGGGGCGGCCGTGGGAGCGCTACGCCTGGATCAAGGCGCGCCCGCTCACCGGCAGCCGTCACGACGAACTGGCCGCCATCGTGCGGCCCTTCGTATTCCGCAAATACCTGGACTTCGGCGCCTTCGCCGCGATCCGCGACCTGCACGTGCAGATCCGCCGCGAGGTCGCGCGCCGCGAAATGGCGCACAACGTCAAGCTGGGGCCGGGCGGCATCCGCGAGATCGAGTTCACCGCACAGGTGTTCCAGCTCATCCGCGGCGGCCAGATCACCGCGCTGCAGCAGCGCCCGACGCTGACGGTGCTGGCCGAACTGGTGAAGAACGGCCTGATGACCGCAGACGCGCAGCAGGAACTCGCTGCCGCCTACGATTTCCTGCGCCGGCTCGAACACCGTATCCAGTATCTCGACGATGCGCAGACCCAACTGCTGCCCGACGACGCCGAATCGCAGGCGATGCTCGCCGAAGCGATGGACTACCCCGACTACGCCGCGCTGCTCGCCGCGCTCGAGCGCCATCGCAACAAGGTCACGCGCCATTTCGAACAGGTGTTCGCCGCGCCGCAAACCGACCAGGAGAGTCACCCGCTCACCGTCGTGTGCTGCGGCACGGCGGACACAGCCACCACCCACGCACTACTGGAAAACGCCGGCTACGGCGATCCGGCACGGGTGCTGGCGACGCTCGACGCCCTGCGCCAGCACGCCGCGCGCCTGCCCGAATCGACCCAGCTGCGTCTCAACGCGCTGCTGCCGCCGGCACTCGAAATCATCGGCAGCCAGCCCGATCCGCTGGTCACGCTGGAACGCTTCGCCGCGCTGGTGCAATCCATTTCGCGGCGTGCCACCTATCTGGCGCTGCTGGCCGAATACCCGGCGGCGCTGCGCCAGCTGGTGCGCCTGCTGGCGGCGAGCCCGTGGGCGGCGCAGATCATCACGCGGCAGCCGCAGCTGCTCGACGAGCTGATCGCGCCGCAGAATCTGCTGCAGCTGCCTGACTGGGCGCGACTCGCCGCGCAGCTGCGCGACGAACTCGACGCCCACCCCGGCGACACCGAAGCGCAGATGGACGCACTGCGCCGCTTCAAGCAGGTGCAGACGCTGCGCCTGCTGGCGCAGGACGTGGCCGGACGGCTGACGCTGGAGGCGCTGTCGGACCATCTGTCGTACCTGGCCGACACGCTGTTGAACGAAACGCTCGCACGCTGCTGGGACGGCCTCAAGACGCGCCACCGCGATATCCCGCGCTTCGCCGTCATCGGCTACGGCAAGCTCGGCGGCAAGGAACTCGGCTACGCCTCCGATCTCGACCTGGTGTTCCTCTACGACGACGCCGACGAGCGCGCGCAGGAAATCTATGCGCGGCTGGCGCAGCGCATCAACACCTGGCTCGGCACCCTCACCTCGGCCGGCATGCTGTACGAAACCGACCTGCGCCTGCGCCCCGACGGCGCGTCGGGCCTGCTGGTGAGCTCGACCGAGGCTTTCCGCGACTACCAGCTGCATCACGCCTGGGTGTGGGAACACCAGGCGCTGACACGTGCACGTTTCGTCTGCGGCGACAGCGAAATCGGCGCGACCTTCGAGGCCCTGCGCCGCGAGATCCTCGGCGCGCCGCGCGACGCCCGCAAGCTGCGCGACGAGGTGCTGGCGATGCGCGAAAGGATGCACGCCGGCCACGTCAACGACAGCGACCTGTTCGACCTCAAGCACGACAGCGGCGGCATCGTCGATGTCGAGTTCTGCGTGCAATACCTGGTGCTGCAGCATTGCGCGGCACATCCCGAACTCGCCGACAACGTTGGCAATATCGCGCTCCTGCTGCGCGCGGGCGGGGCCGGGCTGATCCCCGCCGACATCGCGCAGGCCGCCGCCGACGCCTACCGCGAACTGCGGCGCCAGCAGCACGCGATCAAACTCAGCGGCGCAGACTATGCACGGGTACCGCCATCCGACGTGACAAGCGTGCGCAACGCGGTGAGAACGCTGTGGCAACAGGTCATGGCTTGACCTGGATGACGCGGGGAGCCGTTACGGTGGCGTACAGCCAGCCGCGCCGCACCAGCGCTTTTCCGATCTCGACACTAAAAAAACACCACCTAAAACAGGGCCAGGATGCAAGGGACGCCCACTATCCAGGGCATTCGGAA
>JAUPLV010000247.1 GCA_030836725.1 Pseudomonadota bacterium
CCTTCGCCCTGAATTCCGAGGCCTCGATTTTCAAGATGGTGGAGAACGCCTACAAGATCACGCTGGTGGCCGCCTTCATCCCTCTTATTGCCGGACTATACTGGAAACGGGCGAACACTCAGGGCGCTTATTTTTCCATGGCTGCGGGGCTGGTTACCTGGATCCTGCTGGAAGTGCTGCAGCCCGACACCTACTGGCCGCCGCAGCTGGTGGGCCTGCTGATGAGTGCCGGGGGCATGCTGGTCGGATCGCTGCTGCCGCATATCGTTGGTCGACCGACGCCGATGGAACCCGCTCACGCGGTATTGCACCACCACGCGGCCGCCCAGACAGGACACGTGCAGGAACATCCGCACCACCATCCGTCGGTGCCTAACGAACACTGACTTTCCTCCCGGGGAGGGCATTAGAAAATGGCGCTCCTGCAGATCGAAAACGTCACCCGCCGCTACGGCGCGCTCGCGGCGGTGGAGGATGTCAGCTTCAGCGTCGAGGCAGGCGAGTTCTTCACCCTGCTCGGCCCTTCCGGCTGTGGTAAGACCACCTTGCTGCGCATGATCGCCGGCTTCGAATCGCCCGATGCCGGCCGCATCCTGCTCGACGGCGTCGACCTTGCTGACATCCCGGCAGAAAAGCGCCCGGTCCATACCGTATTCCAGAGCTACGCCCTGTTCCCGCACATGAGCGTGGCGGAAAATATCGCCTTTCCTCTGAAGATGGCCGGCAAGGACCCGGCCACCGTGCGCACGCGCACCCGCGAAGCGCTGGCCGAAGTTCACCTGGACGACAAGGCCGACAACTACCCGCACGAACTGTCCGGCGGCCAGAAACAACGCGTGGCGCTGGCTCGCGGTCTGGTCAATAAGCCCCGGCTGCTCCTGCTCGACGAGCCGCTCGGCGCGCTCGACGCCAAGCTGCGCGAGGAGATGCAGATCGAGCTGATCAACCTGCAGAAGAACGTCGGCGTTACCTTCGTCTTCGTCACTCACGCACAAGCCGAGGCGCTGGCGCTGTCGCACCGCATCGCGCTGATGCGTGAAGGTCGCATCGAGCAGATGGATGAACCTTCCAGGCTCTACAGTTCCCCGCGCAACCGTTTCGTCGCTGATTTCATCGGCAACATCAACCTGTTCGAGGTCGAGGTGAAAGATGCCGGCACCAGCCATCTCCGCCTTGCTGCACCAGGCCTGGGCGAGTTCGCCGCATTGCCGCGGACAGGAATTCAGGCCGGTAAGCACGGCTGGTTCGCCATCCGCCCTGAGCAGGTGCGCATCGGCAAGCACCACGACGTCGAGCTGAAAAACCGCTTCATCGGCAGGGTGCGAGATTTTCTCTACATCGGTGACGTAACCACTTACAAGGTGGAATTGGAGAACGGCACGGTGATCGAGGCGTTGATGGCGAATTCCGACCCAGGGCGGGCGAGGTTCTTCGAGGTCGGCGACGAGGTCACTGTGGCCTGGCGCCACGATGCGGGGCATTTTCTTGATGAGTGATTTTTTTCAAAATCGTTTAACCGCAAGGGACGCAAAGGATCACGAGGTAATGCATTATTGGTTTTGCGAGTTGGGCTACCTGTCGCCCATCCCTGCCTACCCCATTTCCTTTGCGTCCTTTGCGGTGACAGATTTTCACCGGGCTGACAACCATGAATAAAGAAAATCGCCTTCTGAAATGGCTCACCGGCGGGCCGCCCTTCCTGTTCCTGCTGGTGTTCTTCGTTGCTCCCAGCCTGATCATGATCCTGGCGTCGTTCCGCTTTCCCGGCGAATACGGCGGGCTGGCGCCGTTATTCAGCGGCGGCAAGGCGGCGCTGACGCTGGAAACCTACCAGTTCTTCTTCAGCGACTTTATCTATACCCAGGTTTTCATCAAATCCTTTGGCATGGCGCTGGCCACCACCCTGATCTGCCTGCTGATGGCCTACCCGGTGGCGCTGCTGATCGCGCGCAGCAACAGGAAATTCCGCGACCTGATGGTGCTGCTGGTGGTGCTGCCCTTCGCCAGCAATTTCCTGATCCGGATCTATGCCTGGATGATCATCCTCGGCCCGCAGGCCGCCTTCTCGCGCCTGGTCAACGGCGCCCTCGGCTGGTTCGGCCTCGAACCGGTGGCGCTGTTGTTTTCGCCGTTCGCGGTACTGGTCGGCATGGTCTACGTCCATCTGCCGTTCATGGTACTGCCGCTCTATACCAATCTGGAAAAGCACGACCCGGTCCTGCTCGACGCCGCGCAGGATCTCGGTGCCAATGCCTGGCAGCGCTTCTGGCGCGTGACTTGGCCGCTCAGCCTGCCCGGCGTGTATTCCGGAGCGGCGCTGGTGTTCATCCCGGTACTGGGGATGTTCGCCATCCCGGATATCCTCGGCGGCACCGATGACATCCTGGTTGGTAACCTGATCAAGGACCAGTTCCTCGGCACCCGCGACTGGCCGTTTGGCAGCACGCTGGCTATCATGCTCACCTTGGTGGTGCTGGCCTGCGCCGGGCTGGCGATGTGGTTCTCGCGGCGGGGGGTGCGCCACCATGCGTAACAAATGGCTATGGATGGCGGCAGTGCTGGTCTACGCCTTCCTCTACCTGCCGCTGGTGATCGTGGTCACGTATTCCTTCAACGATTCCCGGCTCAACGCCGAGTGGGTCGGCTTCACCCTGCACTGGTACCAGGTGCTGTTCAACGACGAGCAGATGCTGCGCGCCGCGTTCAATTCGCTGCTGATCGCCTGCACCGCCAGCGCCATCGCCACCGTGCTCGGCACCATGGCCGGCATCGCGATCCACCGTTACAGGCTGAAGCTGCTGCCGGTGCTGGTGATTGCCCCGGTGGCGATGCCGGAAATCCTGCTCGGCGTTTCCCTGCTGCTGTTCTTCATCCAGGTGCTGAACCTGACGCTGGGCATGCTGTCGGTGCTGATCGCCCACATCACCTTCTGCATCGGCTTCGTCGCCATCATCGTCCGCGCTCGCCTG
>JAUPLV010000014.1 GCA_030836725.1 Pseudomonadota bacterium
GAAAGAAGAAGACCTGATCAAGGGCGACAAGCACATTCTCGTCGCCTACCACATGCAGCCCGCCACGGGCTACGGCTACCTTGAAGTCGCGGCGCACATCGCCGCCGAGTCCTCGACCGGCACCAACGTCGAAGTCAGCACCACCGACGACTTCACCAAGGGCGTCGACGCGCTGGTGTATTTCATCGACGAAGCCAAGGGCATCATGAAGGTTGCCTACCCGAACGACCTGTTCGACCGCAACGTGACCGATGGCCGCGCCATGCTGGTTTCCTTCCTGACCCTGGCAATCGGCAACAACCAGGGCATGGGCGACGTCAAGCATCTGCAGATGCAGGACTTCTACGTGCCCTGGTCCATGCTGCGCCTGTTCGACGGCCCGGCCAAGGACATCACCGACCTGTGGGACATCCTCGGTCGCCCGCGCGTCGACGGCGGCTACATCGCCGGCACCATCATCAAGCCGAAGCTGGGCCTGCGTCCCGAGCCGTTCGCCAAAGCGGCCTACCAGTTCTGGCTGGGCGGCGACTTCATCAAGAACGACGAACCCCAGGGCAACCAGGTGTTCTGCCCGACCAAGAAAGTCATCCCGCTGGTGTACGACGCGATGAAGCGCGCCATGGACGAAACCGGCCAGGCCAAGCTGTTCTCCGCCAACATCACCGCCGACGACCATTACGAGATGCTCGCCCGCGCCGACTACATCCTGGAGACCTTTGGCCCGGATGCGAACAAGGTCGCGTTCCTGGTGGACGGCTATGTCGGCGGCCCCGGCATGATCACCACCGCCCGTCGCCAGTACCCGCAACAGTACCTGCACTACCACCGTGCCGGCCACGGCGCGATCACCTCGCCTTCGGCCGTGCGTGGCTACACCGCGTTCGTGCTGGCCAAGATGTCGCGTCTGCAAGGGGCTTCCGGCATCCACGTCGGCACCATGGGCTACGGCAAGATGGAAGGCGGCCGCGACGACCGCAACATCGCCTACATGATCGAGCGCGATTCCGCTGATGGTCCTTACTACCACCAGGAATGGCACGGCATGAAGCCCACCACCCCGATCATCTCCGGCGGCATGAACGCGCTGCGCCTGCCAGGCTTCTTCGAAAACCTGGGTCACGGCAACGTGATCAACACCTCCGGCGGCGGCTCCTACGGCCACATCGACAGCCCGGCGGCCGGCGCGATCTCCCTGCGCCAGTCGTACGAGTGCTGGAAGTCGGGCGCCGATCCGATCGAATTCGCCAAGGAGCACAAGGAATTCGCGCGCGCGTTCGAATCCTTCCCGGGCGACGCCGACAAGATCTTCCCCGGCTGGCGTGAAAAGCTGGGCGTGCACAAGTAAGCACCTCCAGGCAGTAAGCGCGAACGACGCCCCCGCCTTGCCGGGGCGTTGTTTTTCGTAGGGTGCGCCATGCGCACCGCGTCAAACTGGTGCGCATGGCGCACCCTACGGGAGTCGAACATGATCGACAAAGACCAGTACAAAATTGAGCAGGAACCGTTCTATCAGCAGCAGAAGAACGAGGTCGCGCTGTACGAGGCCGCCTACCGCAACCGCCTGCCGGTGATGGTGAAAGGCCCGACCGGCTGCGGCAAGTCGCGCTTCATCGAGTACATGGCGTGGAAGCTGAACAAGCCGCTGATCACCGTGGCCTGCAACGAGGACATGACCGCGTCCGACCTGGTCGGGCGCTACCTGCTGGAGGCCAACGGCACCCGCTGGCTCGACGGCCCGCTCACCACCGCCGCGCGCATCGGTGCGATCTGCTATCTGGACGAGATCGTCGAAGCGCGCCAGGACACCACCGTGGTCATCCACCCGCTGACCGACCACCGCCGCACCCTGCCGCTGGACAAAAAGGGCGAACTGATCCACGCGCACCCCGATTTTCAGCTGGTGATTTCCTACAATCCCGGCTACCAGACGCTGATGAAGGATCTGAAGCAGTCGACCAAGCAGCGCTTCACCGCTTTCGATTTCGATTATCCCGATGCCGAGCTGGAAGCGCGGATCGTGGCGAAGGAAACCGGAATGGACGAAGCGGTGGCGGCAAAACTGGTGAAGATCGGCGGCGTCGCGCGCAACCTGAAAGGCCACGGCCTCGACGAAGGCATCTCCACCCGTCTGCTGGTGTACGCCGCGACCCTGATCAAGGACGGCGTCGAGCCGCGCGATGCCTGCCGCATGGCGCTGGTGCGGCCGATCACCGACGACGCCGACATCCGCGATACGCTGGATCACGCGATCGACGCCACGTTTGCCTAACCTATGACGTAGGGCGCAATAAGGCGAAGCCGCATTGCGCCGCATGTCGAACGGTGCAATGCGCTTCGCTTATTGCACCGCTACAAGCGGGATCGACACGATGACCGAAACCGAATACCAGCATCCCCTGATGGCGGCCTACTGGAAGCAGCTCGACACCGGTTTTCCGAAGGTGAAGGAGGTGTTCGAGGACGTCATGGCCGAGGCGCTGTCGGTGCTTTCAGCGGCGGGGCGAGACGCCTACCTCGAGGCGGGCCGGGTCATCGGCAAGCTGGGGCGCGGCGAGGAGCCGATGCTGGCGTTCCTGGAAGAGTGGCCGTCCGCCGCGAAGGCGGTGGGCGAATCCGCTTTGCCGGCGGTGATGGCGCTGATCCAGCGCATGCAGAAGTCGCCCAACGGCCGCGCCATCGCGCCTTTCCTGCAGACGCTGGCGCCGGTGTCGCGGCGGCTCCAGTCCGTGGAGCAATTGCAGAATTATCTCGATGTGACCCTGGACCTGATGGAGCGCACCACCGGCTCGATCCACGGTCACCACACCACCTTTCCCAGCCCGGGCCTGCCGGATTTTCTCGCCCAGGCCCCGAATCTGCTCAACCAGCTGACGCTGGCCGGCCTCAAAAACTGGGTGGAATACGGTATCCGCAACTACGGCACCCACCCCGAGCGGCAGAAGGATTTCTTCAGCCTGCAGTCGGCCGACAGCCGCGCGGTGCTGCAGCGCGAGCGCCACGGCACCTTGCTGGTGGACGTCGAGCACAAGCTGGACCTGTACCTGCGGGGGCTGTGGCAGGACGGCGACCACCTGGTGCCGTACTCCACCGCGTTCGACGAAATCCGCAAGCCGATCCCGTATTACGACAAGCTCGGCATCCGCCTGCCGGACGTGTACGACGACTGGATTTCTCCCCCACCCCCTGGAGGGGGAGGGGTCGGGGGAGAGGGGGGCCGCGCGGGCGCTCCCTCTCCCGGCCCGCTGGGCCACCCTCTCCCGCTTGCGGGAGAGGGGATTTGCATCCCCGGCATCGACCGCTACCGCGCGGTGCTAGCCCACATCGTCGGCCACCGCCGCTGGTCCGAGGCGCAGATCGCCGACAACTGGAGTCCGTTCCAGCGCATGGCGGTGGAGTTCTTCGAGGACTGCCGCATCGAGACGCTGCTGATCCGCGAATACCCCGGCCTGCGCCGGCTCTTTCTCGCGCTGCATCCCAAGCCGCTGGAGGCCGCCTGCGATCCGGAAACCACCTCCTGCCTGCGTCACCGCATGGCGATGCTGTCGCGCGCGCTGCTCGATCCGGAGCACGGCTACGCCGATGCGGCACTCAATGACTTTGTCAGCCGCTTCCACGCCATCATGGACAAAGGCGAATCCAGCACCGGCGAAATCGCCACGCTGGCGCTGTCCTACGTCGCCAAAACCCGCCGCCAGAGCGACCAGTTCGCCAAAATCCATTTCGACGACACCGTGGTCGACTACCGCGACGACAACCGCCAGCTGTGGAAATTCATCGAGTCCGGCGACGAGGAAGAGGCATTCGACGAGAAGCGCAAGATCGAGCCGGGCGAGGAAATCCAGGGCCTGCCGCCGCGCCACTATCCCGAGTGGGATTACAGCAGCCAGACCTATCGCCCCGACTGGGCCAGCGTGTACGCCGCGCTGCATCCCAGCGGCAATCCGGCCGACATCGACAAGCTGCTCGCCAAGCACGGCGCACTCGCCAAGCGGCTGAAGAAGATGCTCGACCTCTTGAAGCCGCAGGACAAGGTGCGCATCCGCTACCAGGAAGAGGGCAGCGAACTCGATCTCGACGTCGCCATCCGTTCGCTCATCGACTTCAAGGGCGGCGCCACCCCCGATCCCCGCATCAACATGAGCCATCGCACCGACGGCCGCGACATCGCCGTGATGCTGCTGCTGGACCTGTCGGAATCGCTTAACGAAAAGGCGGCGGGAAGCGACCAGACCATCCTCGAACTCAGCCAGGAAGCGGTTTCGCTGCTGGCCTGGGCGATCGATAAGCTGGGCGATCCGTTCGCCATCGCCGGCTTCCATTCCAACACCCGCCACGACGTGCGCTATCTGCACATCAAGGGCTACGGCGAGCGCTGGAACGACGACGTCAAGGCGCGCCTGGCCGCGATGGAGGCGGGCTACTCCACCCGCATGGGCGCGGCGATGCGCCATGCCGCGCATTACCTCGCCGCCCGTCCGGCCGACAAGAAGCTGATGCTCATCCTCACCGACGGCATGCCGTCCGACGTCGACGCGCACGACGACCGCCTGCTGATCGAAGACGCGCGCCAGGCGGTCAAGGAACTCGACCAGCAGGGCATCTTCCCCTACTGCATCAGCCTCGACCCCAAGGCCGACGAATATGTCGGCGACATCTTCGGCCATCAGTACACTGTCATCGACCGCATCGAGCGGCTGCCGGAGCGGTTGCCGCAGCTGTTCATGGCGCTGACCAAGTAGCCATGGATTGATGCGCCATGTCTGCCTGAAGGCGGTGGATATCGCCGAGCTGCCTTACAATCGCATACGCGTTCACCTGTTGCCCGGCTATCACTCCCAGATTCGGGTTGCACGGGGGCGGCAAACTGCTTGGGAAGGTTCCTCGGGCAGGCGCTGACTCACAAGCCAGGGTTTGTCCGTACCAACTTTCGAGTAATTCATGACCGGTAGCATTTTCTCCACCTTTTGGCGCCATCGCAGCCTCGTGCTTGAGCTGGCGAAGAGGGAGTTTTCCAGGCGATACCGGGGGTCGTTCGGGGGCATCGTCTGGTCATTTGCCCAGCCGCTGTTCCTGCTTTCCGTCTACACCATTGCCTTCGGCGTCATCCTTCAAACGCGCTGGGGCTTTTCCGGCGGCACGATCGACTATGCGTTGATGCTCTTTGCCGGGCTGATCGTCTTCAATGCCTTTTCCGAATGCCTGAACAAATCCACCACGCTGGTGACGGACAATCCAAATTTCGTGAAAAAAATTGTTTTCCCGCTGGAGTTGTTGCCGGTCATCGCCGTAACAACCGCCCTGGCCCACGCCATGATTGCCATGGTCGCGTGGTTCCTCGGCTACATCCTCTTTTTTGGCGCGCCTCAATTGACGGCTATTCTGTTCCCGCTCATTTTGCTGTGCTTCGCCCCGGTTCTGCTCGGGCTGGGGTGGCTGCTGTCGGCGCTTGGCGTCTTCGTCAGGGATATCGGGCAGTTGACCGGCATGTTCAGCCACGCCCTGATGTTCCTGACCCCCATTTTCTACAGCATCGAAACCGCCCCGCCGCTGCTGCAAAACCTGCTGAAACTGAATCCGCTGACTTTCATCGTGGTGCAATTCCGGCTGGTCCTCTTTCATGGGCAAATGCCTTCCCTGGGAGGTCTGGCGGTGTACTTCGCGCTGGCCTGCCTTTTTGCGTGGGCTTCGCTCGCCGTGTTCAGGCGGTTGCGCCCCGTCTTTGCGGATTTGGTGTAGGCGATGGCCGATCTCGCCATTTCCGTCCAGGACGTCAGCAAGCGCTATCTCGCTTTCGACAGCCAGCGAGCGCGGCTGCGCAACATGCTCCAGCCGTCGCGGACGGAAGGCGCGAGCGAAATATGGGCTCTCAGGGACATCGGCTTCGAGATCGCGCGCGGCGAGGCCGTCGGCATCATCGGGCGCAACGGCAGCGGCAAGAGCACCCTGCTGGAAATCATCACGCAAACACTCACCCCAACCACGGGCGCCGTTCAGGTCCAGGGCCGGGTTGCCGCGTTGCTGCAACTCGGCAGCGGCTTCAAGCCGGACTACACCGGGCGGGAAAACGTTTTTCTCAATGGGATGCTGCTGGGCCTTTCCCGCGCCGAGATGGAAAACCGCTTCGACGAAATCGCCGCCTTCGCGGACATCGGCGATGTGCTGGACCGGCCCGTCAAGACCTACTCCAGCGGCATGCTGGTTCGCCTGGCCTTCGCGGTGCAGGTGGCCATCGATCCGGACATCCTGATCATCGACGAGGCCCTGAGCGTGGGCGATTACTTCTTTCGCCAGAAATGCTTCGGACGCCTCCGCCAGTTGCGGGATCAAGGTTTGACCCTCCTGTTCGTTACGCACGACACGGGCACGGTGACGAACATCTGCAATCGCGTTTTGTATTTGCAGAAAGGCAGGCTGCGCCATGACGGCGACCCTTATCAAGGCGTCCGGGCGTACCTGGGGCAGGACCGGGATGCGGAGGCCAGCTCGCCGGGAAGCCTCGCAGCGGAAGGCAGGGCACCGGAGCTTCTGCAGCAGGAACTGCCCGAGGAGGCGCAATGGCGACGGGCTCAGGGGAGTCGCCCCGGGCCGGGTGGATTGCTGGCGGTCCGTATTTTGAATTCGGAGGGCGAACTGGCCACTTCGGTGCGGATGAAGGAAACCATCAGGGTGCAGGTCTATTTCGCGCCCGATCCCGAGTGCCGAGCCCACATTTATCTGCGGTTGAAGAACCGTTTCGACCAGATCGTTTTCACGACCGGCACCTATTTTCTGGACCTTCCCATCGTCGAGCTTCAGCAAAATCAGCTTGCATTGGCCGAGTTCGAACTGGAAATGAGCCTGGGCGGCGGCGGCTATTCGCTGCTGGTCATAATGGGTTACCCCGAGCCGCCCAATCGGATGGGCGCCATTCTCGACCAGACCGGTCCCATCGGCCCTGTCGTCGTCGAGGGCCGCTATGAGCATGAGAAGGTTCCCTTTCTGGGGCCGTTCGGGTTGCCTGTATCCGCCCGGTTGATTGAAACGAATATAGGAAGATGAGCCTGTGAAAACCAGAACGAGCCGTGTTTTACATATTACCCAGGAAAAATGCGGCAGCCAGTGGGTGCGCGATGTCCTGTCGGCGCCCGAGATCGTGGCTATTTCGGGACACCCGCATTCGGGAATTTCGCTGAACATCAATGCGTGCAACCGGCTGGAGATCCCCGATCACACGTTCAGCGGCCCGATTTACGGGATGAACCAGTGGGAGTGGCAATACTGGAAGCGCCCCGGCGACAAGGCGGTCGTCGTGCTGCGCGATCCACGGGACCTCATGATCTCGCTGATGTTTTCCGTGCTGTATAGCCATGTCTCGGATGACAGGATCGATTCGCGCAGGCGCGTGCTGCACGACATTCCGAGCGATGAAAAAAGAGTGGCATACCTGATCCCAAGCTCAATCGGGACGCGGCTCCGGATGTACAGGACCTGGATCGACGGCGTGCATGAAGATGCCCTGGTCCTGCGCTATGAATCGCTGGTGGCGAACCAGCATGCCGAATTCGGGAAGGTTTTCGACTGGCTGGGCTGGAAAATTCCGCAGGAAATACTGTGTGCCGTGGTCGACCGCCTGTCCTTCGAGGCCCGCAGCGGTCGAAAGCCCGGCGCCACCGACAAGTTCAGCCATTACCGCCGCGGCGTGCCGGGGGACTGGCGGAATTATTTTGTCCGCCAGAACGGCGAGCAATGGGAGCGCCTGTACCCGGGGTTTCTGCGTGAGATCGGGTATGAGGAAAGCGACGACTGGTGGCGCGATCTGCCCGAGACGCTGGCCGGGGATACGTCCGGCGAACCCGAGGGCGCTGGAAAAGTTGACCCGCAGGCAGCGATGATCGAGGTGCTGCAGAACAAGCAGCAGCAGTTGCAGCAGGGGCTTGTCGATAAAGAGCGGGTGATTCAGCAACTCCTCGTCGAGCGCGAAGCAGGAAAGCTGTCGGCCGGCCGCAAGTCTTTCATTTCCAGGCTAAGCGAGAGGTTGAGAGGGAAATGAACCAGGCGATGTCCCTGCTGGCCGAGCCGAGGTCGGCATGATTGTCTGGCTTGCCTCCTATCCCCGCTCGGGGAACACGTTGCTTCGCACGGTCCTTTTCAAGACCATGGGGCTGATGTCGTTTTCCGACGCATTGGGCCAAAAGGCGGGAGTGACCGCCATTGCGCTTCAAGGCACGGGCGTTGCAGAAAAAATAAAAAGCGGCGATTGGGACGAGTTTTACCGGAAAGCTTCGGAATCCGACGAGGTCTTTCTGGTCAAAACGCATCGGCCGCCACGCGATGACCAGCCAGCCATCTACATTCTGCGGGATGGCCGCAAGTCCTGCCTGTCCTACAGCCGGTATCATCAACGCTTCACTCCGCCGCCTTGTCCGTCCTTGCTGGACGTCGTGCTGGGGGCGGGTTATTTCGGCGGCTGGTCCGATCATTACCGCACCTGGATGAAGCGCGGAAATACCATGCTGGTGCGGTATGAGGAACTGGTGAATGCGCCGGGGGAATTGCTTGCAAGGCTCGCGGAAACGGTACGGCATGCAGGCGAGATCGCGCCCTGGAACAATCCGTTCGACGAGTTGCAGCAGAAAAATCCGGACTTTTTCAGGGAAGGCCGGATCGCCTGGCAAGGCGACCCTGCCTGGACACCTCTTATCGATGCCGCATTCTTCCGCCTGCACGGGGACCTGATGATCGAGCTCGGTTATGCAGACGCCGAGACGGTGATGGCGACGAGGAAAGACATTCCGGATGAATGGTTCGAGCTTGTCGACGCCTCGCGCAGGTTCCTGGCGGAGAAGAAGGCATTTGAGGTTGTCTGTGCCGAGCGACACGTGGTGATTGATGGCCTTAAAAAAGCCTGCGACGAACGACAGGCGGTGATCGATGGCCTTCGCTTGGGGTTCGTGCGCAAATTGACAAGATTGTGGCGGTGACATGGGAGCAGTCAGTTTTTCCATCGACCCGGGGCTGGTCGCCGCTCTGAAAAAGGCGCTCCCGCTCGATGTTTTTGTCGAGACCGGCACCTTCCGCGGGGATACCGTCGAGCTGGTCAAGGATCAGTTCCGGGAAATCCATACGGTCGAGCTTTCCCCCGAACACTACGAGGCGGCCTGTGCCCGATTCAGGGGGCAGGTGCAAATCGATCTTGCACGCGGCGATTCGGCGGCGGCGCTGGCCAACTGGGCGTCGGGGCTGCACGGCAAATCGGTCCTGTATTTCCTGGATGCGCACTGGTGCGTGGCGGACAACACGGCAGGCGAAGCTTCGCAGTGCCCGTTGCTCGACGAAATGCGCGGCATCGGGCAGCTCAATCCGGAAAGCCTGATCGTCATCGACGATGCGCGTTTGTTTCTGGCGCCGCCTCCGGCGCCGCACGAGATATCCCAATGGCCCGATTTCACCGAGGTGCTGGATGCCCTGCGTGCGATGAGTCCGATCCACCGGGTCATGGTGCTGAACGACAACATCGTGTTTTACCCGCCCGCTGCGGGAGACGTCTTGCTGGAATATGCCCGGCATGCCGGCACCGATTGGCTGGCTGTGATGAGCAAAATCAGGGATTACGATAATCTGCGCACGCAGTTCGATGGCCAGGTGCGGCAGCTAGAAGAAAAAGAACACGCTATTCAGGAGCTGAGCGCCGCCTGCAAAAATGCGCGGGTTCAGGTCGTGCAGCTTGAGTTTGGCGAGCGTGACAAGACCAATCAGGCAGCCCAGTCCAATCTGGCATTGATGAAAATCCTCGGGGAAAAGGAGCTGGTGATCCAGGAATTGGCCCAAGCCCTTAAACGGTACCGGGCGGCGATTGGGATGTTCGGCTGGCTGCTGGGCCCGGCGAATCGTGCCAGGAATGCCGTGGCCGGAATCAAGACTCGTCTCAACGTCATGGTGGCCCCGCGCCTGGGGAACCTCAATCAGCATGCCCCTCGCCCGGTGTGCCTTCCCCGGCATTACGATCAACCCATCGCCTTGTCGGACACGCCCAGGGTGTCCATCGTCACGCCGTCGTTCAATCAGGCGGGATATATCGCCCGAACGATCGAAAGCGTGTTGGGGCAGAACTATCCCGACCTTGAATATTTCATCCAGGATGGCGGTTCCCGGGATGGCACGGTCGAGGTGCTGAAAGGGTATGCGGATCGGCTTTCCGGCTGGGAATCGAAGCCGGATGGCGGCCAATCCCAGGCGATCAATCTGGGATTCGCCCACACGAGCGGGGAAATCATGGCCTGGCTCAATTCGGACGACATGTTTCTACCGGGGGCGATTCATATCGCCGTCGACTATTTCAACCGTCATCCGGAAGTCGACGTGGTGTATGGCGATCGCCTGCTGATCGACGAAAGCGACATGGAAATCGGCCGCTGGATCATGCCGGGGCACGATGGCGAAGTGCTTTCATGGGCCGACTACGTGCCGCAGGAAACCCTGTTCTGGCGCCGGCGCATCTGGGACAGGGTGGGCGGCCGGATCGATGAATCCTTCAGGTTCGCGATGGACTGGGACTTGCTGATTCGCTTCCGCGATGCCGGCGCCCGGTTTGCGCACATTCCGCGCTTTATCGGGGCATTCCGGATTCACGAGCAGCAGAAAACTTCGGCGGCAATCAATGAAATCGGCCACCAGGAGATGGACCGGATACGGGAACGCTTGCTTGGAAGAGTGCCTGGCCACAAGGAAATACGAAAGGCGCTCATTCCTTTTCTTCTGAGGCATGTCTCGGCACACATGGCTTACCGGATCAAATCAGGATTTCGTGGCGAGCAATGCCGAAGCGGTCTTTATTCGCGGTGAAAAGCGCATCTGCAGATCCCTGGACGGCTACGAGTAAACGCCCGGCATGACAGAACCGTTGGTGACGATAGCCGTTCCCTCTTTCAACCAGGGACGCTTTCTGGACGATGCGCTGGCGTCGATTTTTCAGCAGGTCATCCCGCTCGAGGTGTTTGTGCTGGATGGCGGGTCGTCGGACGACTCGCTCGACGTCATCCGCAAGTGGGAACACCGCCTTTCGGGATGGCGCAGCCATGCCGATGCCGGCCAGGCCGCCGCGATCAACGAAGGCATTGCGCAGGGTCGGGCTCCCTATGTGTGCTGGCTGAATAGCGATGACTGGTTTTTGTCTGGCGGTTTGGAAAAATTGGCCGGCGAACTTGAGAAATCCCCTGAAGCTTCCGCCGTTTATGGCCGTAGCTGGGATGTGGTGGAAAAGTCCGGGAAACGCAAACCGGTCTGGGTGGAACCGTTCGATGAAGACCGTCTGGCCTTTCGTTGCATCATCTCCCAGCCCGCGACCCTGATCCGACGCTCCGCCTGGGAGGCGGTGGGCGGCCTGGATGAGACGCTGCACATGGCGATGGACTATGACCTGTGGTGGCATCTGTACAGGTCGGCGGGGCCGCTGCATTTTGTCGACGAATTCGTTGCGGTGAACCGCGAGCACGCAGACACCAAGACTCGAACCCAGCGCCGTCGGCATTACCGCGAGGCCATGGGGGTCGTGCGCAAATACTACGGTCGCGTGCCGTTGAAGTGGTGGCTGGCGCAGCCCTATTCGATATGGTTCAGGTCGATCGCGGGTTATCTGCAACAGAACCGCCGGCAGGGCGGCTGAAACAGTCGATGTCCATGGCGGAAGCCCTGGAAAAGCCGGAATACGCGTCAAGGTCGGGGGTGCCAGTGCAAAAATCGCGGCCCTTCGACGAGGCAGGACAAAAATAAAAACAAGTAACAAAGGACAAGGACGAACTTCGCAAGGTGTCGGTATTTAGAGATGCACATGAAATTTGAAAAAACCGGCAGCCTGGTCTGGCTGGCGGTGGTGCTGATCGCACTCGCCGCAATCTATCTTCCAGGCCTGACCAACCCCCTGATTTTCGACGACAGGGCGCTCACCGATGGGCGGATCTTCGGCGCGTACGGATCGCTGCTGCATTTGCAACCGCGCACCCTGTCCTATGGCAGTTTTGTCTGGATTCAGGCTGCTTTCGGCGACAGCTGGGTCGTTCAGCGGTCATTCAATTTGCTGATCCACCTCGGCGTGGTCCTGGCGCTATGGGCGTTTTATCGGGAAATCCTCAGGGCTGTCGCGACTTCGGATGCGGGATCGTCGGCCTCTTCCTATCATCAGTCTCCCGCGCTCGGCCTGGCGGTTGGTTTCTTCGCGCTGAATCCGTCCGCGGTGTATGCGGTGGCCTACCTGATCCAGCGTTCCATCCTGATGGCGACCCTGTTCGTCGTTCTTGGGTTGTGGCTGTTCGCGCGCGGCCTGCGGCGCGGGAGCTGGGTGTCGTTATTTGCCGCGCTGGCCTGTTACGTGCTGGCGGTGATGTCCAAGGAGCACGCCATCATGGCGCCGCTCGCGGCATTGCCGGTGTACATCCTCGTCGCACGTCCGTCGTTGCGCAAACTGGCGCTGATCGGCGGCGCCGGTGCGGTGCTGGTGGGCGTTGCCGCCGCGGTGCTGGCGCTGAGATACGGCGAGATCATCGGCAAGCCGTTCGACGCGTTTTCCAGGACATTTCTGGCGCAGCTGACGGCGCTGGGGCCGGATGTCGAGAAGAACGCCTACCCCCTCAGCATTCTCAACCAGACCTGGTTGTTCTTCAAATACGGCCTGCTCTGGCTGCTGCCGTATGCGGGATGGATGTCCATCGACATGCGCCCGCCTTTCCCTGTCAGCCTGACGGCGTTGCCGCAGATCCTCGGCCTGATCGGCTATCTGGCCGTGCTCGCCGGCGGATTTTTCCTGATCGTCCGCTATCGCGACTGGCGTGCCCTGCTGGGGATTTCACTGCTGCTGCCGGCCCTGCTGTTCGTGACCGAATTCGCGACGGTCTGGGTGCAGGATCCTTTCGTGCTGTATCGCGGCTATCTGTGGGCGATCGGCATTCCCGGGCTGGTGTTTTTCCTGTTTCATGGCGTGTCCGGCCGCATGCTGGGGGCGATCGGGGCGGTGCTGGCCGCGCTGTTCGTCTGGCAGGCGCTGGACCGGGTGAGTTCGATGTCCAGTCCGGTTCGTGTCTGGAGCGATGCGATCGCCAGGCATCCGGACGATCCCAGGTCGGTCGGACGCTGGTTTCCCTACCTGAACAGGGGCGAGATTCATCTCGACCAGGGGAACCTGAGGGAAGCGTTCGAGGATTTTCGGGTTTCCTCCACCCTCGGCGACAAGGGAATGGGCATGTTCAACATCGGCTCGATGCTGCTTGGCGCCGGCCGCTATGCCGAAGCCCTGGAGGCGTACGAAAAAGCGCGGCAACTGGGGTACGACTTCCCCGGACTCAGGTATCAGCGTGGTATCGCGCTGCACGTGCTCGGGCGCCGGGCTGAGGCGCACCGCGAATTCGAGCTGGCGCTGGAGGAAACTCCGGTCCTGCCCCGGCGCGAGGAGGTGCTCGCGCTGAAGGGTCGGGTGGCGCTGGAAATGGGGCAGGTGGACGCTGCGATGGCCGACCTGGAAGCGGCCCTTGAACTGGATCCGCGGCACCAGAAGGCGCGCGTCGATCTCGGCATGGCTCTGGTGATCAAGCGCGATTACGCGCGCGCGCACACCCTCTTCGGCAAGCTGATCAAAGCGTCGCCGGACGGACCGGCCTACTATGGCCGAGCCCTTGCCAATCATGGCCTGAACAACAAGACAGAGGCGCTGGCCGATATCGAGAAAGCCATCAGCCTGACGCCGGACAACCCTATGCTGACGGAATGGCGTTCCCGGATTCGGGCCATGCCCTAGCCCGGGCGCAAGGCGAATCCGGACATCATCCTAAAAACCGCAGTTGACCGCTCTGTGCCCTTATAAGGATCGCATGAACACTGAGTTTTCTGCCTTCGTTTCCATTCACCGCCCGGGTGAGATCGCTACGCACCCGCATGCACGCCTGCTCGTGCGCCTGCCTTTGTCGCGCCTCCTTGCAGGCCTCGGCCTGCGGCGTCGTTGCTTCGCGGCAGCCACCCGATCCGACGCACCTTCGGGCGCGTCCAACTACGGTTTCTAGGATCATGCGTATCCTTCACATCGGCAAGTTCTTCCCGCCCGTTCCCGGCGGCATGGAGCGCTTCCTGGGCGATCTCGTGCGTGCGCAACAGTCGGCCGGCGACGCGCCCGCGGTGCTGTGCCATGCGGATGCCCAGGCGGGAGCGCGGCGCGATCCGCCCTGGCTGATGCGGTGCCCTGTCTGGTTCAGTCTGCTGTTTGCGCCGATCAGCCCGGCATTCCCGCTCTGGCTGTGGCGCGCGATTCGCCGCCACGAGCCCGAGGTGCTGCACCTGCACCTGCCGAACCCCAGCGCGTTCGCCGCGCTGGCGCTGCCCTCGGCGCGGCGCCTGCCCTGGGTCGTGCACTGGCATGCCGATGTCGAGACCGGCCGGTTTCCCTGGTCGATGCGGCTGGTCTACCCGTTTTACCGAATATTCGAGCGCGCCATGCTGGAACGCGCCGAGGCCATTGTCGCCACTTCCGCGGCCTATCTGGAAAGCAGCCTGCCGCTGCGGCCTTGGCGTCACAAATCCCGGGTGATTCCGCTTGGCGTCGACCCGGATCGCCTGCCCGAGGTGCGGGAGGAGGAACCCGACGGACTGTGGCGGGGCGACCGCATGCGCGTGCTGGCGATCGGCCGGCTGACCTACTACAAGGGCTTTGACACCCTGATCCGGGCGGCGGCGGACGTTCCAGGGATTGAACTGGCCATCGTCGGCGAGGGCGAGGAACGGCCGCGCCTGGAGCGCCTGCTGGACGGGCTCGGCCGGCCCGCGCACATTCGCCTGCTCGGCCAGGCCGACGATGCGGCCTGCCAGCGCCTGCTGGCGTCCTGCGATGTCTTTTGCCTGCCGTCGCGCGAGCGCACCGAAGCGTTCGGCATCGTCCTCATGGAAGCCATGCGCTACGGCAAACCCATCGTCGCCAGCCGCCTGGCCGGAAGCGGGGTCACATGGGTGGCGCGCGAAAACGAAAACGCCGTCCTGGTCCCGCCCGACGATGCCCCTGCGCTCGCCGCTGCGCTCGCCGGGTTGCGGGAGGATGCAGCCACGCGCGCGCGCCTCGGCGGGCGCGGTCGGCGACGTTTTCTTGCCGAATTCGATATCGCCGCGTCCGCGCGCCGGTTGCGCCGGCTGTATGCACGGATCGACCCGGAACAGGACCGGCCCGCGGCCGAAACGGTTCGGATTGACCGGCTTCTGGTCGTCATTCCCGCGCTCAACGAGGCTGCCAGCATCGCCGAAGTGGTCGCCCGGGTGCGCGCGCTCGGCAACGCCGATGTCCTGGTGATCGACGATGGCAGCAGCGACGATACCGCCCGCCTGGGCGCCGCGGCCGGCGCCACGGTTTTGCAGCCGCTCTTGCGGCTGGGCGCGTGGGGCGCCATGCAGGCCGGCATCCGTCATGCCGTGCGTGAGGGCTATGCCGGTGTGGTGACGATGGATGCGGATGGCCAGCACGAGCCCGCCGAACTGGCCCACCTGCTGCGGGCCGCCGAGGCCGGGACCGACGTGGTTATCGGCGCCTGTCCTGCACGCGGCAGTTTCATGCGGCGTCTGGCCTGGCGCTACTTTCGCTTCATGACCGGCTTCGCGTTCGAGGATCTGACTTCCGGCTTCCGCTTCTACAACGCCAAAGCCTGTTATCTTCTGGCGCAGGAGGAAGCGACATTGCTCGACTATCAGGACATCGGCGTATTGCTGTTGCTGCATCGCGCCGGCCTGCGCGTGAGTGAGGTGCCGGTGGAGATGAGCCCGCGGCAATACGGCGCATCGAGGATCTTCAACTCCTGGTGGAGCGTTGCCCGCTACATGGCGGAAACCACCCTGTTGTGCCTGGCACGCTGGAATTTGAAACCACGCAAAACATGAAGGAATACCATCTGATTGCCGCCGTGCTGGGGATCGGCCTGGCGCTGACCATACTTACGCTGATCAGGCGCGACCACATCCACTTGCGGCAAGGCCTGTTCTGGATCGCCATCGCCGTCGCCTCGCTGGTCCTCGGCATATGGCCCGGCCTGATCGACATCCTGAGCCGGGCGGCAGGCATCGCCTACTCGCCAGCGCTGCTGTTCCTGGTCGCCATCGTCGTGCTGATTTTGCGTGCGCTGTTCACCGATATTGCGCTCACCCAGATCAAGCGCGACGTGCGCCGTCTCAACCAGCGTATTGCCCTGTCGGAGTCGCGGGACAAATCGGACAGGGATACAACAGTCATGTAAATGCCGGCCGTCAGCGCTGGTGGATCGGTGAAGCGGCGCCTGTGGCCAGAACCCTCTGCCACGGTGTTTTACGCGGGCGGCGCACTTGAACCTAAAAACCGCAGTTGACCGCTCTGTGCCCTTATGAGAATCGCATGAACACTGAGTTTTCCATCTTCGTTTCCATTCACCGCCTGGGTGAGATCGCTACGCACCCGCATGCACGCCTGCTCGTGCGCCGGCCTTTGTCGCGCCTCCTTGCAGGCCCCGGCCTGCGTTGTCGTTGCTTCGCGGCAGCCACCCGATCCGACGCACCTTCGGGTGCGTCCAACCACGGTTTCTAGGTTGAAGCGTCGGCCTCCCGGCACGTGTTCTTGCCATCCCGTTTCGCCGTGTACAGCGCCGCGTCCGCTTGCCTGAGCAGGTCGTTCAGTGTTTCGCCGCCGGCGCAGCACATGGCGATTCCCACCGAAGCCCCGATGCGTGCGGTTCCGCCCCCGGCAAGCGGTATGGGCCGGCGCAGGCTTTCCACCAGGCGGCCCGCGACCTCGCGCGCGGCCGCCGCATCGTCGACCTGTCCCAGCACGATGACGAACTCATCTCCGCCGAAGCGGGCGATTACATCCGATTCGCGGAGCAACTGCTTCATCCGTTCCGCCGACGCCACGAGAACCTCGTCGCCCGCGGCATGCCCGTGACGGTCGTTCACCGACTTGAAATCGTCCAGATCGACGGCCAGGACGGCCAGTTGTTTCCCCGAGCGCTTCGCACCGGCGAGCAAATGCTTTTCGTTTTCGTGCATAAATCTCCGATTGGCCAGGCCCGTCAGCGCATCGTGAAGGCTGAGCCGCCTGATCGTCTGCTCGGCGCGGATGCCTGCACCGATCAGGCGAACGGTTTCCCGATACAGCCCGAGCAGCACCAATCCCGTCCACAATCCAGCCAGTCCCAGCAACGCCGACGATAGGTTCTGGTCGCGAATCCGTTCCATTTCGCGCGTTTCAAGCTGGTTCATTTCTTCCCGTCCGGCCTCGATCAGAATACGGTGGATCTGCTCGATGGCGGACTTGTCGAATCCCGCAAGTTCCCGTTCTCGCGGCATCGAATGGATCCCCGTTTTTGCGCGCTGCTGGAGTGCGCCGAATCCGGTTTCCAGTGCCGATTGCAGGGCCGGCAGAGGCCCCAGGCGGGCAGCCTGAGATTTATCGGAACCAATCAAGGCGATCAGCCGTTCCGCACTGGGGCACGCCGGGCGGCATATCAGACCGGGGGCGAGATGGGCGGGATCCTGCGATTCGGCGTATTTGCGAACCGCGTTGTCGAGATTGAGCAGGTAAGTGCGCAGCGTGTCGATGTACGCGATGACCTGCCGTGTGTGGTCCACCGAGCGAACCGCCTCCGCGGAACGCTGGTGCTGGTGGAAAATCATGATGAACAAAATCACGATGATGAGCCCGAAGATTAGCGTTCCCATGCGGAGCACCTGCTTGAAGCCGGCAAAGACGGATCCACTGGTTTCGGTTTGCATCTGTTTCGCGCCCAAATTAAGAAATCCGGATGACTAAAAGAGCCCGCATGTTCAGGCCATATCATGGCCGCGACCGGCAGCGCATCCTGCCTTGCCAGACAGCCTCGACCCCGGTCCGTTATTTACATTGACGGCAACTTCAGCCGCCAGTTCAGCGCCATCGATCACCTAGAGCGATGGCCGCTATAATTTCATGGCGCGCTCCAAACAAGCGGGATTGGTCGCGACGGCGGGGTGGCGATGATCCTGGCTGGTTCGATCGCCAGCCGCCATAATCCCGTTTCCAGCCAAAGACCGATATCTTTTCATGCGCCGCCTGCCCCTGCTCCTGATTGCCGCCCTGCTTTCCGCATGCGCGGTCCCGCCCCCGGTACAGCCCATCCCGACCCCCGTCCCGCAGCCCAGGCCGCCGCTGAAGATCGCGCTGGCGCTGGGCGGCGGCGCGGCGCGGGGCTTCGCCCACATCGGGGTGATCAAGGCGCTGGAGGCCCAGGGCATCGTGCCGGACATCGTGGTGGGCACCAGCGCGGGTTCCGTTGTGGGGGCGCTCTACGCCTCGGGCATGAGCGGATTCGAGCTGCAGAAGCTGGCCCTGCAGATGGAGGAGAGCATGGTTTCGGACTGGGCTCTGCCCAACCGTGGCGTGTTGAAGGGCGAGGCCCTGCAGGAGTTCATCAACCAGAAGGTGAAAAATCAGCCCATACAGAAATTGCCGAAGCCGCTCGGCGTGGTGGCCACCGATCTGCAAAGCGGCGAGTTGATGCTTTTCCAGCGGGGCGACACGGGCATGGCGGTTCGCGCCTCCAGCGCCGTGCCGGGGGTGTTCCAGCCGATCGAGATCAGTGGCCGGGATTACGTCGACGGCGGCCTCACCTCGCCGGTCCCGGCCCAGTCCGCGCGCGCCATGGGCGCGGACTTCGTCATCGCCGTGGATATCTCCAACGTGACCCGCCGGGACAAACTCACCGGCACCCTTGACGTGCTGCTGCAGACCTTCGCCATCATGGGACACACCATCAGCCGCCACGAACTGGAGGATGCGGATGTCGTGATCCGGCCAAAGACGGCGGCGATCAGCAGCACCGATTTCGAGGGCCGGCACCTGGCCATTCTGGAGGGCGAGAAGGCCGCCGCCGCGGCCATGCCGGAGTTGAAGGCCAGGATCGCCAGGGCGCGGGCGCGCTGAAGGCGGCAGCGCGCCTAGATGCCAAAGTGCGAACGCACCCGCACTTCCAGCAATTGCCTGGCGCCGTCCTCGTCGCACTTGGAAAGGCAGTCGTAAACCTCCTGGGCGATGGGCCGAAAGGCAGCCATCACCTCGGGGTCGAAGTGGCTGCCGGTGTTTTTCTCCAGAATCTCCATTGCCGAAGCAAGGTCCATCGGTTCCTTGTAGGGGCGCTTCGAACACAGGGCGTCGAACACGTCGGCCACGGCGAACACACGGGCCGCAAGCGGAATGCCTTCGCCGGACAGTTGCCGCGGGTAGCCGGAGCCGTCCCATTTCTCGTGATGCCCGGAAACGACAGCGCAGGCGCCATCGAGCCAGCCGATGCCGGTGACAATGTCCTCTCCCTGCTTCACATGGGTGCGCATGGTGTTGTGCTCTTCGATATCAAGCTTGCCGGGCTTCAGCAGAATGGCATCCGGGATGCCGATCTTGCCGATATCGTGAAGGAAACTCCCGGCGATCAGGGACTGCATCGCCTTGCCCTGCAATCCCAGGCGTTCGGCGATGCGTGCCGCGATCCAGGCGACGCGGTAATTGTGCGCGCCGGTATCGGAATCCCGTTTGGCGATGGCGCGGCCGAGCGCTTCCATCATTGAAATATGCGAATCCAGCACCTCGCGGGCCTTCTGCTCGTTTTCCGATGAAAGCCGAACGACGACCGGATAAATGGCGGCGCCGCAGAGCAGCGAGGCAAGCCCCACCATCAGCGCTGCACTCAGCGCATTGTCGAGCATCTGCTGGTGTTGCCATTCGGAGACGACGCGAACCCCCTCGAAATACCCGGTGATCGCCGCCGGCGCCTGGCTTTCCGTCTTTTCAAGCAAGGGCACAAAGACGCGCAATATCCAGCGGTTGCCGTTCAGTTTCAGGCTTTCGTAGGAGGCTTCGTTGTTTTGCGGGCGGCCATGTTTGGGCAGCAGCCCTTCGATCGCCTTGCCGCCGTCGGTCATCGACTCGGCGAGCTTCTCGCCATCGCGGTCGTAGATATCCGCGATGTCGAACAGGCCTCCGGTGATGTTCTCGACCGCCTTGCTGGCGTGCTCGCGGGCATCCGGCTTGTTGAGTTCGATCGCATCGAAATGACGCAGCAGGCGGCGCGACTCCTCAACCGCCAGCAAAACCGTGCTTTCCTCCGCTTTTTCCTTGGCGACGAACCAGGCAAGCGGACTGGCTACAGCCACGAGCAACAGGCTGACCATGGAAATCCTGATGGCGGTACGCTTATTGAATGTATTCACTGGCAACCCTGCATGAGCGGTGAATGCGGTTTTTCTTGCGCAGGCATAATCGATTCTGTCGTCGATTCTATTGTCGAAAGATGGCCGATTATGCCTCGGAAGCCATGACGAAAGCCACCGGCCGGCACGCGCCGGATCGAGCGGATTTATGCCGTCGCCGATGGCCCGGCCAGGTGGCGGAACGTTTCGTTCCGGCCTGACCCGTCCGCGTCGGACGGATGGAGGGCTTGGCTATCCCGCTTATCCGGCTTTAATGGAATGACACGGTCACGGAGGGCGGATCATGCGGTGGCTGACAGCAGTGCTGGGCGGGGTCGTGGCCGTGTATCTGGGTCTGGCGCTCTACCTCTACGTGTTTCAGGCACGCTACGTCTATTTCCCCGAGCTGCCGTCGCGGCAGGTGGATGCCACCCCCGCCGATCTCGGGCTGGCGTTCGACCCGGTCACGCTCGGCACCGCGGATGGCGAAAAACTTGCGGGCTGGTTCATTCCGGCAAGCGCGGCGCGCGGAACGCTGCTCTACCTGCACGGCAACGGCGGCAACATCGGGCACCGCCTCGATCAGATCGAGGTGTTTCACCGGCTGGGGCTGAACGTCCTCATCATCGACTACCGCGGATATGGCGCCAGCAGCGGCAAGCCGAGCGAGGACGGCACCTATCGGGATGCGCTGGCGGCGTGGAACTGGCTGATACAGGAGAAACGCCAGGCGCCGGACAGGATCGTTCTGTTCGGCGAATCGCTCGGCGGCTCGATCGCGGCCTGGCTCGCCGCCCGCCACATGCCGGCGGGGCTGATCGTCTACGCCAGCTTCACCTCGGCGCCCGAGATGGCCCGGGCCTTGTATCCGATGTTTCCGGCGTCCCTGCTGGTGCGCTATCGCTACGACACGCGGGCGGCGCTCGGCGGCGTGAAAAGCCCGGTCCTGATCCTGCACAGCCCTGAAGACGAGATCATTCCGTTCAGCCACGGCCAGGCATTGCTCGCGGCGGCGCGCGAGCCGAAGCGTCTGGTCGAACTGCGCGGCGGCCACAACGATGCGTTATGGGTCAGCCGGGATGTTTGCAAGAGGGAAATCGGGACGTTTCTGCGGTTTGTTTTGTAGGGCGCGCACGGCGCCCCCTGTTTGTCCGCCTCGTCCCCGGCATTTGTGCGATGAGACGCCGCGTGAGGCCGGCGGCAAGCGTGGCGCTTCAGTCGTAATTGCAGTCGTCCAGATGCGTCCGCCATCGGGCAAGCAGGGTCGCCCGGGCCTCGGCGTCGCCGTTGATCGCGGCCAGCAGCTCGGAGCCTGCCCGCAGTTCGACGCGCTGCCAGCCCGATCCCGTGGCGCATTCCACGATTACCGCCCACATCCCTTCCCTGGGCTCGATCGCGTAGAGGTGAGCGGAAAGCCGCATGCCATCAAGGAGGGCGCCCACGGCAGCCGTGGCGCGCGCCAGATCCGCTTCGCTCGGGTCAGCCATGATTCAGCCGCCGAACCGGTACAGGCGCCCGTGCCCGTTGCAGGAAGAGTGGTTCATGAGCCCTCCGCGAAACAATGGCTGAAAATTCATCATAGTCGCTGGACGCGCTTGCCGCTTTCCGGAAGAGCCGTACGGCCTTCGTTTGCCTTTTGTGAAGCCGTGCCCGAACGTCCCGCCCACCGCGCCTGCGCGGATAGGGCTTTTCATCAAGGCTGTCTCATGCGCCACGCGTTTCCGACTTCCCAGACCAGGATGCCAAGCAGCAGAAACATGAGACCGACGAGCAGGGCGACGTTTTCGAGAAAGAACGACTCGCCGATGAACACGAGGAGAAAGGCGAACGGAATTTCCACCAGTATCAAAGCCAGCAGGAAATACCGGAACGGATAGCGCACCGCTCCCAGGGCATAGCCGGAGATCTCGGCGGGA
>JAUPLV010000096.1 GCA_030836725.1 Pseudomonadota bacterium
CAACGGCGCGACGCCGCAGGCCGCCATCCATGCCGGCTATGACCGCGCCTGGGGCACCATTCTCGACTCCAACCTGACCACCCTGATCGCCGGCATTGCGCTGTTCTGGCTGGGTTCGGGTCCGGTGCGCGGCTTTGCCGTGGTGTTGTGTCTCGGCATTCTCACCTCCATGTTCAGCGCCGTCACCGTCTCGCGCGCGATGGTCAATCTCACCTATGGCCGCCAGGCTCGGCTGGCCACGGTCTCGATCTAAGGGCTCACTTCATGCTGGAATTATTCCCGTTCAAAAGAACCATCCCCTTCATGAGCTGGGGGAAGGCGACCACAGCGATTTCGCTGCTCACCTTCCTGTTCTCGGTGTGGGCGCTGTGGGACAAGGGCCTCAACCTCGGCGTCGACTTCACCGGCGGCACCGTGATCGAGGTCAGCTACAGCCAGCCGGCCAATCTGCCGGCGATCCGGGGGACGCTCGAGAAAACCGGCCTGCCCGAAGTCTCGGTACAGAGCTTCGGCAGCAGCCGCGACGTGCTGATCCGCCTGCCAGTCAGGGGGGGCGCCAATGCGGCCGAGACCAGCAATCAGGTCATGGCCGCCCTGCGAGGCGCGGATGCTTCGGTTGAATTGAAGCGCGTCGATTTTGTCGGGCCGCAGGTCGGCAAGGAGCTTTACGACAGCGGCGCGCTGGCCTTGCTGGTAGTCGCTTTCGGCATCATGGCCTATCTGGCGATCCGCTTCGAATGGCGCTTCGCGGTGGCGGGCATGCTCGCCAACATGCATGACATCGTCATCATCCTCGGCGTATTCGCCTTCTTCCAGTGGGAGTTCACCCTCACCGTGCTGGCCGGCGTGCTGGCGGTTCTGGGTTACTCGGTCAATGAATCGGTAGTGGTGTTCGACCGGATCCGCGAAAACATCCGCAAGATGCGCGGCGCCACCATTCCCCACATCATCGACGACGCCATCACCCGCACCATGAGCCGCACCATCATCACCCACGGCTCGACCCAGATCATGGTGCTGTCGATGCTGTTCTTCGGCGGCGAGGCGCTGCACAATTTCGCGCTCGCGCTCACCATCGGCATCATGTTCGGCATCTATTCGTCGGTACTGGTCGCGTCGCCGCTGCTGCTGATGTTCGGCGTCAAGCGAGAGCACTTCATCAAGCCGGTGGAGAAAAAGGAAGAGGCTGTGGTGTAAGCAGTGAACGGGAAGCAGTGATCCGGCAAAACCGCTCACTGCTCACTGCTCACTGCTCACTGCTCACTGCTCACCCCATGCTCCACGACTTCATCGCCTGGATCCTCGCCACCGTTCACGACTGGGGCTATACAGGCATTTTCATCCTGATGGCGCTTGAATCCACGGTACTGCCGGTGCCGAGCGAACTGGTGCTGATTCCGGCCGGCTACCTGGCGCACCAGGGGCAAATGAACTTCTGGCTGATCGTGCTCGCCTCCACCGTCGGCAGCCTGGTCGGCGCATCCGTGAATTACGCGGTGGCCATGTGGGTGGGTCGCCCCTTCCTCGAACGCTGGGGACGCTATTTTTTTGTAAGACCCGCCCTGCTGCACAAGACCGATGCGTTTTTCCTGAAACATGGTGCGGTCTCGACCTTCACCGGCCGCCTGATCCCCGGCATCCGCCACCTGATATCCATACCCGCCGGGCTTGCCCGCATGAACCTCGGCGCGTTCGCGTTCTACACCCTCCTCGGCGCAGGGCTGTGGTCGCTGGTCCTGACGATGTTCGGCTATTTTTTGGGCGGCAACGAAGCGCTGATCCAGCAATACCAACACCACATCACCGCGGGCGTGATCCTCTTCGTCGCGTTCGTCATCGGCGGCTACTGGTGGTGGAACAAGCGCAGATAGTCCCTGCGGCAGTGCCTTTCCTCGTATTTCGATCCAACACATGACAAGCGGTCGGCCGGCAAACCTCGCTTAATCGACCGTCACGCAGCGCTGTTGCGCCCATCCTCGCAAGCGCTGGAAATCCTCGGCCCGGATGACCGAAAGCGGCCGCGTCCGCGCAATTTCCTCTTCAATATGCGCTTGCGCCAATGCGGTGTTGTCCGCCAGCGCCGCATACTGGGCCGCGATGATCGCCTGCTCGATTTCCGCGCCGGAGAACCCCTCGCTGGCCGCGGCGAGTTTGTCGGGCGCAAAGGCCTTGGATTCGACCCCGCGCTTTTCAAGATGGATCCTGAAAATCGTCTCGCGTATCGGGAGCGTCGGAAGATCGACAAAGAAAAGCTCGTCAAACCGCCCCTTGCGCAGCAACTCGGGGGGAAGTTTGCTGACATCGTTTGCGGTTGCAACGATGAAAACCCGGCTATCGCGTTCGCTCATCCAGGTGAGCAGGGTTCCGAGGATGCGTTGCGAAACGCCGTCATCGGCATCCCCCGCGCTCAGCCCCTTTTCCAGCTCGTCCATCCACAGCAGACAAGGCGCCATGCGGCCGGCTTCTTCGAGCGCTTTTCTCAGGTTTTTCTCGGTCTCCCCGATGTACTTGTTGTACAGGGCGCCGAAATCGAGCCGCAGCAAGGGCAGTTTCCAGCTTCCAGCCACCGCCTTGGCCGCCAGGCTTTTACCCGCGCCCTGCACCCCCAGCAGCAATACGCCCTTGGGGACAGGCAGACCGGGGGCAAGTGCCGGATTCTGGAATACGGCTCGACGCTGTTTCATCCAGGTCTTGAGCCGCGAGAATCCTCCAACGTCATCCAGGGTGACTTCGGGCAGGGTCATTTCGAGCAGGCTTGCGCGCTGATCCTGCTTGAACCGGGCGATGCGCTGCACATCCTTGATATTCAATTCGCCATCCGCATGGATCGCCTGCCGGATCAGCCGCTGCGCTTCATCCTCGCCCAGCCCAGAAATCTGGTGCACCAGCAGGGGCAGGATGTCGTGGTTGATGCGCAGGCTTTTCTGGTGTTGCCGCTGCCAGCTATCCAGCTCCTCCTTCAGCAGTGCGCGCACGCGGTCGGGGCGTATGCCCGACAGATTCAGCCGCGCGGCCACGCGCGCGAGCTCGGTGGGCAGTTCCAGCGCAGGGCTGACAAACAGCAAGGTGCGGTCGCGGCGGTAATGGTCGAAACTGATTTCGCGGATCAGCCGCACATTCAGCGGCTGATTGAAAAAAGGATGGGCATCCAGAAAAACATAGAGGCCATTTTGCGGGGTGACGTCCACGTGCTTGAGGGCATCGGTGAACTCGGTGGTGTTGTAAACCGCCCCCGTCTCGTTGCTCCGCTTGAGCCCCTCGGCATGGCTCCAGATGAACAACGGGATCCCGCGTAGATTGCATACGGGCGCGATCAGGTTGAGGAGCCGCGGCTCTTCATGCGTCTCGCTGACCAGAATGGGAAAACGGGCATCCAGAAGCGCATTGAAATTGCTTGAAAAATCGGGCATCGCGTCGGCGTCAGAAGAGGTTCATGTCAATGACGGCGCCCAACGGTCTGAATAGGCTTCCTGGTTCGATAACAAATCAGCGAGCGGCGGCGGCCATCAGACGCTTCATTTCCGCCACAGCCTCCTTCAAGCCCACGAACAGGGCCTGTGCGACGATGGCGTGGCCGATGTTGAGTTCGTGGATGCCCGGCAGCGCTGCGATCGGCTGCACATTATGGTAAGTCAGGCCATGCCCGGCATTCATTGTGAGGCCGAGGCTGCGGCCATAGGCCACGGCCTTGCGAATGCGCTCGAATTCGACTGTGCGCGATTCATCCGTGGCGGCGTCGGCATAGGCGCCGGTGTGAATCTCGACCACCGGCGCGCCGGCCGCGAGCGCCGCGTCGATCTGGGCAAAATCGGCGTCGATGAAGAGCGAGACGCGGATGCCGGCGTCGGCAAGGCGCTTGCAGGCATCGGTCATTTTCGGCTGCTGGCCGGCGACGTCGAGTCCGCCTTCGGTGGTGAGCTCCTCGCGCTTTTCCGGCACCAGGCAGACGTCCTGCGGCCTCGTGGCGATGGCGATATCCAGCATTTCCCCAGTCACCGCCATTTCCAGATTCATCTTGGTTTTCAGCGCCTGGCGCAGGATCGCCACATCGGCATCCTGAATGTGGCGGCGATCCTCGCGCAGATGCAGGGTGATCGAGTCGGCGCCGGCGGTTTCCGCCATCAGCGCGGCCTCGACCGGGCTGGGATAGCGGGTCTTGCGCGCCTGGCGGAGGGTGGCGATATGGTCGATGTTGACGCCGAGATAGATGCTCATGGAGTAAGGTCGGTGAGTTCGCGTAATAGCTGGCGAGTATAAAGCGGCTTGGCGCCCAGGGTGTGGTTGATCAGGGTGCGCATCAGGGCCTTGGCTTCGACCAGCGTCGCGGCCTGCTCGAAGCGGCCGGCTGCCAGATCGATCAGCGTCTGGCCGGAGACCGGGCAGCCCGGCTGTCCGCTCGCACGCAATGCGCCGCGTTCGGGCTGGAACACATAGCGGGCGCCGGGTTCGATCGGCGTCCCATTCTCGGCGTCGACATCGAAGGTCGCGCCATAGCCGATCTCGGACAGCAGGTTCGTTTCGAAACGACGCAGGATGCGTTCGTAATCGATAGCGGACGACTCCTCGCCCGCCAACTGATCGAGAGTATCGATATAGCGGTCGTACAGCAGTTCGTGGGCGTCGCCGCGCGCCAGCAGACGCAGCAACAGTTCGTTGAGGTAAAAGCCGCACATCAGCGCGCGTCCCTGCGGTGCGGTCAGGCCGCCCTGCCATTCGGCGGCATGCAGGGTTTTCAGCTCGGATTTTCCGAACCACGACAGCAACAGTGGGGTGAACGGCTGCATCAGCCCACGCAGGGCCGATGCGGGACGGCGGGCGCCGCGCGCGATCAGCGCCATGCGGCCATGGCCGCGGGTGAACACCTCCGCCACCACGCTGGTTTCCTTGAAGGGATAGGTGTGGAGGATGAGGCCGGGTTCGTTGTTGATGCGGGCGTCGGAAGACATGTTTTTTTATCCGCGAAGGACGCGAAGGGACGCGAAGAAAACCCAAAACATCACGATAAGTTCTCTGTGCATCCTGCGGCCATGCATCTTCAATGATTTATCTTCGCGCCTCTTCGCGTCCTTCGCGGATAAAGATTTTCAATCAATTCCCAGCGACTTCAGCATCCGCACGTCATCCGCCCAGCCGCCCTTGACCTTGACCCATACCTCCAGATACACCTTGCTATCGAAGGCGCGCTCCATGTCGAGGCGTGCCTGGGTGGAGATGGTCTTGAGCTTTTCGCCGCCCTTGCCGATGAGGATGGGCTTGTGGCTGTCGCGGTCGACCAGGATGGTGGCGAAGATGCGGCGCAGGTTACCTTCTTCCTCGAACTTGTCGATGGTCACCGCCACCGCGTAAGGAATTTCCTCGCCGCACAGGCGGAAGACTTTCTCGCGGATGAGTTCAGCGGCCAACTGGCGCTCGGTCTGGTCGGTGACGTCGTCCTCATCGAACAGGGGCTGATTCTCCGGCAGGTGGGCCTGCAGGGTTTTCAGCAACTCGTCGAGGTTGCTGCCCTGCTTGGCCGATACCGGGACGATCTCGGTAAATGCGTGCGCAGCCGCGACTTCCTGCAGGTAAGCCATCAACTCGGCGCGATCCTTGACCTGGTCGATCTTGTTCACCACCAGGATCAACGGGCGGTCCTTGGGCAGCAACTCCATCACCTGGCGATCCTCGTTCTTCAGCCGCCCGGCTTCCACCAGAAACATCACCACATCGGTGTCCGACAAGGTTTCGCGCACCCGCTTGTTCATCGCACGGTTCATGGTGCCGGTATAGCGCGTCTGGAACCCCGGCGTATCGACGAACACGAACTGCGCCTCATCTGTGGTATGAATGCCCATGACGCGATGGCGCGTGGTCTGCGCCTTGCGCGAGGTGATGCTGACTTTTTGCCCGACGATACGGTTGAGCAGCGTTGACTTGCCGACGTTGGGGCGCCCGACAATGGCCACGAGGCCGCACTTGAATTCACTCATTTTTCCAACGCGGCGCACGCCAGGCGCGCCGCCTCCTGTTCGGCGGCGCGACGGCTTTTGCCAACGCCGCGCGTGCTGAGGGCGGGCTGGATCAGCACGCACTCGACGATGAAACTCTGGTCGTGCGCCTCGCCCTGGGTATTGACCAGGCGATAGTCCGGCAATGGCAGCCGGCGCGATTGCAGGATTTCCTGCAACTGGGTCTTGGCATCCTTGCCCGAATCCTTGGGGTCGATCTTCGCAACCAGGGGATCGAACAGGCCGCGCACCACGCGCTGCGCCTCGTCGAATCCGGCTTCGAGAAAGACCGCGCCAAACAGCGACTCCAGCGCGTCGGCCAGTATCGAGGGGCGGCGAAAGCCGCCGCTCTTGAGTTCGCCTTCGCCCAGGCGCAGGGTGTCGCCGAGCTTCAGGACGGCGGCGATGTCAGCCAGCGTTTCCTGCCGCACCAGGTTGGCGCGCAGGCGCGACAGGCTGCCCTCGGGCAAGTCGGGAAATGCGTCGTACAGCGCACGGGCGACCGTGCAGTTCAGCACCGAGTCGCCTAGAAACTCAAGCCGCTCGTTGTTGGCCGATCCGTAGCTGCGGTGAGTCAGCGCCTGGTTCAATAGCTCCGGGCGGGAAAAGGTATACCCCAGCGCCTGCTGCAGGCGCTGGCTCAGCAAGGGATTATTCAACCTCGACGGATACGGCGCGGGGGTTGGTACTCGCGCTAAAATCGACCACCAAGCTGACATTGGCGACGAGCGGAGTACGGAATTCGTAATCGGCGGAAACGACCGGCACGCTACTGCTGCGATCGATGGTGAGGTCTCCCGGCTTGACCACCGTGACATAGCTGGTGCTGGCGCGTTTGACAAAATCATCGCGGATATCGGCATTGCTTTTCGAACCGAAGCCGGACTCCTGCCCCATCGCTGTGAGAATTTGCTTCACCGAAAAAAACTCGATATAGGCCGGAACCAGCTTCATCGCCAGCATGGCAATCATGACCAGCACCCCGGCAACGAACAGGAAGCCAAACATGGTGATGCCGTGCTGCCGTCTTTTCAAACCTGTTGAGTGCTGCATGCTGTCTCCTTATCGAATGGTAGTGCCGATGCGGCGGTAATCATCAAAGTTCATCCAAATAAAGAAGGCCCGGCCAACAATGTTCCTGTCCGGGACGAAGCCCCAGTAACGGCTGTCGTTGCTGGCATCGCGGTTGTCGCCCATCATGAAATACTGCCCTTCCGGAACCTGGCAGACGAAGCCTTCGCCCTCGGTATTGTAAGAGCAGTTTTCACGATAGGGAAAGTCCGCCACCTGCGGCGGATAGACCGAAGGTTTTCCCGGCTCGGCCATCATGTTGTGGCCAGCGCCGTTCAGATGCTCTTCGTACACCATGGCGGTGATGTAATTGAGGCCGCTGCCGACATAACTGTAGGCGCCGGTTTTGGCCGTACGCACCGGCTGGCCGTTGATGCTGAGCTGCTTGTCGCGATACTCGACCACATCGCCCGGCACGCCGATCACCCGCTTGATGTAATCGAGACCGGGGTCGGCCGGGTAGCGGAACACCATGACGTCGCCGCGCTCGGGGTTGTTCAGCTCGACCACTTTCTTGTTGATCACCGGCAGGCGGATGCCGTAGGTGTATTTGTTGACCAGAATGAAATCGCCGATCAGCAGCGTCGGCATCATCGAACCGGACGGAATCTTGAATGGCTCGACCAGGAACGAGCGTAGCGCAAACACCACCAGGATGACCGGGAAAAAGCTTTTTGCGTATTCGACCAGCAGCGGTTCGCGGGCGCCCCGGTCGCGGCCGCGTTTGAGCAGCAGCGCGTCGAGCAGCCAGATGCCGCCGGTGACGACGAGCGCGATGAAAAGGATGAGCGCAAAATTCATGTTTATTTATCCGAGACCTGGAGGATCGCAAGGAAGGCTTCCTGCGGGATTTCGACGTTGCCGACCTGCTTCATGCGCCGTTTGCCGGCCTTCTGTTTTTCCAGCAGTTT
>JAUPLV010000097.1 GCA_030836725.1 Pseudomonadota bacterium
TGCGCGCTATCGCGGCTAAAGCCGCTCCCACATTCAGTTCGCGAGGTTTTCCAGGTTCGGCAAAAGCATTCCGGACAGCAGAGGGCCTTCGCCGGAATGACGGGCTTCGGCCCGGGGCGGGCCTCCTGCATTTAGATTTAATCAGCGCACCCCTAGAGCAATGCCCTGTATTTGTCGTATAGGCGCATGACCTTCGGCACGTATGCCTGCGTTTCGCGATAGGGCGGGATCTTTCTGCCGTGCCGGATGACGGCATTCTCACCGGCGTTGTAGGCTGCTACCGCAAGCTCGGTGTTGTTGTCGAACATCGCCAGCAGGTCGCGCAGATAGCGGGTGCCACCGCGGATATTCTGCCCGGGATCGAAGGCATCCTTGACCTCGTAGCGTTTGGCCGTGCCGGGCATGAGCTGCATCAGGCCCTGGGCGCCGGCCTTCGATACGGCCGCGGGGTTGTAGCCCGATTCGGCGGTGATGACGGCATGAACCAGTGCGGCATCGATGCCGGCTTCGCCCGCGGCCTGCTCGATGTGCGGGGCGTAGACGGCGGCATTGCCCTTCACCACCGGCGCGCCCGCGCGGTTGGCACCTGCGTTCTCCTCCATCAAGGCGGACAGGCGCTGGTAACGGTCGTGCCCCGGGGTGTTGGTGTAATGCTCCACCGCGTCGGCATCGGTGTAGACGTACACATCGGCGCTCGCCTGGGCGGCCAGGGCAAGCAGGAAAATGAAGACAAAATGTGGCACGGATTCACACGGCATATGGTAGACGCTCGTATTTTAGACCAAATAAGGCAGTGCAATGCCCGTTCGCTGCAGGCGGGCGCCCGCGGAGGTGTGGGTGGCTATCGGGGCCAAGGCACCTCCTACGACCATGCTCACGGTGTCGCGCGGGTTTTTTGGTGTGGGTGGCTATCCGGGGCCAAGGCTCCTCCTACAGGTGGCTGTGGCGGGGTTTTTGTGGGAGCGGGTTTACCCGCGATGAGCCCGGTGCAGGCGCCTATCGGGGCTGAAGCCCCTCCTACAGGTGACGACGGCGGTGTTTTTGTGGGAGCGGGTTTACCCGCGATTGCCCCAAACGCCGGCAACCTGCTTCTGTCAACGCCAGCACTTCTGTCATGATTATCGCCATGACGCTCCCTCCTCATAGCCGCAACCTGCGCATTGGCCGTGTCTCGGAAATCGGGCGAGGCTATCTCGTCACCACGGTGACGCGAGGCCGCCTGCCTCTGTTCGCCGACTTGCGTCTGGCCCGATTGACGATACGGGAATTGCGCGCTTGCGACGAAGCGGGGCTATGCAGCACGCTCGCCTTCGTGCTGATGCCGGATCACCTGCATTGGCTGCTGCAGTTGACCGGCGCCGCGCTCCCTGACCTGCTGCGGCGGTTCAAATCCCTGAGTGGCGGCGCCATCAACCGCAGTCGCGGCACACCCAACAGGGCGGTCTGGCAGGGTGGATTCCATGACAAGGGCATACGCGATGGAGCGGATTTGCAGCACATCGCCCGCTACATCGTTGCCAATCCCGTGCGTGCGGGGTTGGTTAACTCCGTTCGGCTATATCCCCATTGGGACGCGGTTTGGTTGTGACGGGGTAAACACGCCGCCCCCTGTGGAAGCGGCTTCAGCCGCGGAGCGGGCGCCGGGAATCGCGGGTAAACCCGCTCCCACAAAAACATCGCCCTCGCCTCTGTAGGAGCGGGTTTACCCGCGATTGACCCCCACAGAAACATCACCGCCGCCCCTGTGGGAGCGGGTTTACCCGCGATTGGCGTACGCTTATTCGGCACTCCCTCCGGCGGGCTTGGGCGGCAGTTGCACCGATTTCATCATGCGTTCGAGGCCCTTGATGCGGCTGCGGAACTCCTGGGTGATGGCGGCGGCGTCCTGGGTGTCGGCGAGCACGCGGGGGGTAATGAGAATGATCAGCTCGGTGCGGTTGTCGCCCCAGCTCTGGGTGCCGAACAGGCCGCCGATAAGGGGAATCTGCGCGAGCAGGGGCAAACCTTCGGTGGCCTTGGTTTTTTCTTCCTTGATCAGCCCGGCGAGGATGACGGTTTCGCCGGACTTGACGGTGACGGTGCTTTCCGCGGTGCGTTTCTGGATGGTCGGGGAGTCGATGCCGGAGCTGGTGGTGGGGGTGGCGTTGCTGACTTCCTGGTTGATTTCCATGGTGACCTGCCCGCCGGAATTGACGCGCGGGGTCACGGCGAGCATGACGCCGGTTTCGGTGTACTGGATGCTGCTGATGATGCCGGTGGCCGCGGTGGTGCTGGCGACGGTCTGGGTCTGGCTGATGGTGGGCACGCGGTCGCCAACCTGTATCTTGGCTTTCTGGTTGTCCGCCACGGTGATGTGCGGCGAGGAAATGATCTTCAGCCGTGAATCGGTGGCGAGCGCATTGAGGACGGCGCCGACATCGGCCGCATTGCTCACCCAGGAGTAGGAAAAGCCGGGGACGAGCGCCGCGATCCCCCCCATGCCGGCGTCGAGCTTGCCGTTGATGCGCGCACCATTGTTGAAATACCACTCCAGTCCGTATTTGAGCTCGTCCTTGAGGGTGATTTCGGCGATGGTGACCTCGATCAGAACCTGGCGCACCGCGACATCGAGCTTGCGGATGGCGGATTCGATGCTCTCGTAATCGGCAGGGCTGGCAAGAATCAGCAGGGCGTTGTTGTCCTTGTCGGCAATGACACGCACATCCTGGGGCAAACCCACGCTGTCGCTGGACCTGGGCGCGGCTGTTGCGGCGGCGGCGGGCTGCGCGTCCTTGCTGGTTGAAGTTGAACCGGTCGAGTTGGCCGACTTGATTTCGGCAGGCTTCGCTCCCGGCGCAAGGCTGGGGGCGGATGCCGCCTGGCTCGACGTTCCTTTCTTGGAAAAGGCGTCGTTGAGCAGGCCGGCCAGGCTTTCGGCCTTGCCATTCTGAACCTGGTACACGTATAGCCGCTGGCCGCCTCCACCCGCGCCCGGACGGTCGAGGCGCTCGACCCAGGTGCGGGCCTGCTCAAGGTATTTCGCCTGCGGGCTGACGACCAGCAGGGCATTGAGCCGCTCGATCGGAATGACCCGGACGGCGCCCGCGAGAGGGCCGAGGTTCTTGTCGCCAAACAGGCTTTCCAGCTCGCCGAAGACGGTTTTCACGTCCGTGCTTTGCAGGGTGAACAGGCCCACCGACATGCCGGAAATCCAGTCCACGTCGAACATGTCGACGGTCTCGATCATGTGCTTCAGCTGCAGTTGGGTGCCGGACAGGATGAGCAGGTTGCGCAACGGGTCCATGCGCACGCTGGAGGGTTCGCCAGCGAGGGGCTCGAGAATTTTGGCCATGTCGGCCACGCCGATGTGCTTGAGCGGAACGACCTGGATGCTGAAACCGCCGGGCAGCGGTTTGCCGATGTCGGCCAGTTGCGGGGTGGCATTGCCCTTGCCCGCGGCAGCCGAGGGCACGATGCGGAAGACGCCGTCGGCCTCGCGGATCATGACCGCTCCGTTCATGCGCAGGACTTCCTCGAGCGTATGCATGGCGGCGCTTTTGGGGATGGGCCGGGCGGTGCGCAGGGTGATCGAACCCGCAACGCGCGGATCGACGATGTAGTTTTCCTTGAGGATATCGCCAAGAATGGTGCGCACCACCTCGCGCAGATCGGCGCCCTCGAAATTCAGGGTCAGATTGCCGCTTGCGTCGGTGATCAAGGGCTGCGCTTCGGATGGCTTGACCATCACGCCGCTTCCATAAAAAAGCTTGTAGCGTTCCTCGACATCGGCTTTGCCCTTGAGGTCGGCGGCCGCATCGGCCCGGGCTGCGGTCATGTCGACCTTGCTGTCGATGCCCGTCGGGTCAACCCGGGGGGTAGTCGCACACCCGCCGATCAGGGTCGCCAGCATGACGGGAACCGCAATTCGATTCGCTCGGCTTGTCTTCGGATTATTGGTTTCCATGCTCGATAATTCCTGGGTTGATTGCTCTAGTCCTGGCATTTCCGGGGTATCTGTTTCTTTCAACGCACCAGGCCACTACTTGTAAAAATCTTTCAGTAACGGATCGGATTTGCGATCTTCTATTGTCTTTGGAGCAGCAGGTGGCGCAGCGGGTCTCTCGGCTTGACGCCCCCCCGTCCGGGACGCCGAAGACGGCGCCGCCGCTCTTGGGACGACGGGCTTCTCCGCCGCCCCCCCAAAACCGCTCTGAGCCGCCGCCCTTCTGGCCGGCCGATCCGCTTGCCGCGAGGCGTCTGAGCCAGCCTGCGGCTTCGCGGGCTGCGCGCCCGGGGGCGGGGCGACCGGCTTCGGACTCGCCTGGATCTTCAGCCGGATTTCTTCGCGATCGTCGTATTGGGTGAAGACGATGCGGTCGGCCTCGACCGCCTCAAGCTGGAGGCCGTTGATCGTAAATCCCTGGACCACCTGGCGCTCTTTGCCGCTGCTGACTTCCTTGACGACAGCACTCTTCATCTCATCCGTGATCACCGTTCCCAGCAACTGGAATTGCCCCTTCTGCATGACCGGTGGCGGGGGCGGGGGCGCTGGCGGCGCTGGCGGCGCCGGACGGCGGTTTGGCACGAAAAGCGGCCGCTCCAGCGTCTGATCATAGGCGTCTTGCTGCGCGGGCAGGCGGAAATCCGGGTGCAGCACGATCTCGACCGGCGCGGATGGATGGGCCACGGGCTTGGGTACGGGCTGGCGCAGGCTCTCGCCCCATCCCAGTTCCCTGCCGATTGCCAGCGCCAGTACGACATTGACGAACATCCAAGCCAGCAGCGCCAGACTCTTGATATTAAAAAGCGCCATCATGGTTTCGGAGACACCGGCTTGGGGATAAGCGCAAAGGCATAGAGGTCGAATTGCACCAGGATGTCGGGCTCGGTACCTGGGGCGGGCCTGAACACCCTCGGCACGCCTGAGCGGATGACCAGATTGTCGACGTACAGATAAGGCAGGGCGGTTTCCAGTTCGTACAAGGCTTTTTGAACCGCTGGCATTTGCCCGCGCAGCTGGAAGTTGACCGCGACCCGGCGGCGCGGGCCGTCATCCTTGTGCAGGGTGATCTGGGTGCTCTCCACCTTCAGCTCATTGGCTTCGACGATGGTCTGCGCCATTTGCTGCACCTCGGCCGCGGCGAGGGCCGGGGCGCTGGCCTTGAGGTAGTGGCGGCGGGCATCCCGCTGTTTGATCAGCGCGATGTTCGCCTCGATGCTTTGGCGCTGGCCGGCGATACGCTGATAACGGCTGGTTCGATCCAGTTGATCCTCGATCGCCGTGTCGTAATGGCGATGGGCCTGCTTCCAGGGCACATAGATCGCCACTGCGATGGCAGCGAGCACGGCGAGGAGCAGCGCGATGGCAAGCGCACGGCTTTGCACGGGGGTGAGCGTCAGTTTCATGGCTTCGCGGCCGGTGCGCCGGTCTTGCCGGCCGACTTGACCGGCTTTTTGTTTTCATCCGAACCCCGCTGCGTGGCGAGGGCCTCGGCCAGATCGATGGCCTTGACCACGGCCGCGAGCTGGAAACGTTCCTCGCTGCCCTGCACCTTGACCAGCGGAGATTTAAAGTTGGCGTTTTCCAGCAAGGTGGACTGCTCGAACAGGCCAACAAGCTTGGCCGATGAGCTGGTATTGCCCTGCATGGAAATCTCCATGCCGTGAATATCCAGTTGCTGCAGCCAGGTGTTGTCGGGAAGGATGCGGGTGACCTCTTCGAGCAGGGCAACCCTGGCCGGAATGGTCAGCCTGTGCTCGATGGGAAAGTTGTATTCGGCCAGCAGCCGCTCCTGTTCCTGCTTCAGCGCATCCACGGCATCGGCCTGTTGCCGTGCCTGGGTCAGGGCCGGTTGCAGCGCGATCACGACCTCGCGTTTTTTCCAGAGCGGCGCGGCAAGCATCGCGGCAAACAGGATCAGCGTGACCCCCGCCATGGCGCCATAAAGCCAATATCCCGCGCGGCTGGATGCGGGGCGCAGCCTTGCCGGCAGCAGATTCAGGCAGTTTCCGGCACTTTCGAGTTCATCGCTCACCGCCACGGCCTGGGGCGTGATATTCCAGGCCGCGAGGTGCGACAGCATTTCGTCGACGACGGTCCTGGGCGCGACGCCCAGCAGGACATGCAGGCGATTGGCGCGGCGATCCTCGCGCAGCAGCCGCTGGTCGTAATAGACCTGATCGGCGGTATAGGGGGTCTGTCGCGCCAGTTCGAAGCCAAGCACCTGGGACAGATTTTCGGCTGCGGCGAGAGGCAGGGTGACTTCCTTGCGCAGCACCTGCGTTGCGGGCAGGCAGATGCCCACAGGATGCGCGCCGGCTTTGTTGAGCAGGGCATCGAAGGCGATCTTGTGGTCGGCGGCGGCGCCCGCGGCGAGGTTGATGCGCCCGATCTCGCTCCGCTTCTGTCCGGCCAGGCGCCACAGAACGAGCGCGCCCTGCTCCATCCCGACCCACAGCATACCGGATGAGGGGCGATTTCGCGGGCGCAGGGCGGTCGGCGCCAGGGCTGCCAGCTCGCGGCCCCACCAGCGCAAAAAGCGCCCCAGGACTGCGTTGCGGCTCTTTCGCTGCCTGCGTCGGGAAGATTGTATGCTCGCCATTTGATCCAAGTCTGGGCGGATTAAGGCCGCCCCTCCTGCCAGAGCAGAAAGATAAACGGTCGTTTCGGGTCTTGTGCCACCTTTGCCACGGCTTCCCGGACGAACTGCGTGCCGTCCGATGCCTTCGCAATCGACCGCAGATTATACACTTGCGTCGTGGCGCCCGTTTCAAATCCGGCGGCCAGCGGGAAAGGCGGCGGCGTCTGCCCTGTATCCAGCATCTCCTCGCGCTGGGCGATATAGGCGTCAACGTCGGCTTCGGTCACGCCGGGAAGGGCCAGCAGAACCTGGCGCGGCGCCAGGGCGCTGTTGATCCCGCTCAGTTTGGAAAACACGGTGAGCGCGCCCGCCAGCTTTCGGTACAGGTCGGGGGTGACGCCGATGACCCGCTGGAGTTCGTCGACAGTCTGGAATGCGGCGTTGGTCGGAACATAGGGCAATCCCATGGCCTCGTAACGATCCCGCTCCGCCCCCTGGGGGCGTGTAAGCTCGTCGACGTCCCTCCAGTCGAGGATGGCATCGAGCAGTTGATTGGCCTGTTCCGCATCCAGCCCGGCGGACAGCAGCAGCCCCTTGAGCAAGGCATCGCTGGCGGTATTAAGGTCGATTCTGGCGGATTCGTCGCGCATGACGAGCTGGATTTCGGCATCGTCCAGACTGAACAGGTGCGTCCGGCTGTCGGCCTTCCATCTCTCCGCATCGGTCGCCGGCTTGGCGAGTTCGTAGAGGCCGCGGTGGACGCCGGCATCGGCCAGGGCGCGCGCCTTGGCGATGGAAACCAGATTGCCGGCGACCAGGGCGGTGCTGCGCGCGCCATAGACGAAGCTGCCCGCAATGACGGCCAGCAGGGCGACGACCCAGAGCACGAGGATCAGCGCGATGCCGCGCTCGAACCGGTTTGAGCGGAACGTCCGGGAGGATGCGTTGCGCATGGTCATTCCGTCCTGGCCCGAGGCGCGGCGACGATATCCGGCCAGGTTTCGCCGTTTTCCATGGTCAGTTGCAGGCGGATCAATTCGGGGGGCGTTTTTTGATCCAGCCATTGATCGTGCCAGGCGGGATCTTCCGTTTCCGACTGGGCTCCGAAGTAGGCCAATGCCATCTCCTTGACGGCCTTTATCAGCACCTTGGGTTCGGCTTGTTCAACGGGCTCGAAACCCGGCGCGCCGGGGTCGGGCAATTGCCAGCGCATCACCAGGTCGCGCCCGGTCGCGCCGTCGGCCAGGTCGAGGGCGATGAGATGATTGCCGGAGGCGCCGTCGTGCATCGCCACCGTCCCGACGAAGCGCAGGGACTCGGCTTCGCCGGCGAAGGCAAGCTGGTC
>JAUPLV010000248.1 GCA_030836725.1 Pseudomonadota bacterium
AGTCGGCGAGAAGCACAGCGTCGCCGGCCCGTCGGCGCTGATCGGCGCCTCCAACTTCTTCGAGCTGGCGGTGGCGGCGGCGATCGCGCTGTTCGGCTTTCAGTCGGGCGCGGCGCTTGCCACCGTGGTGGGCGTGCTGATCGAGGTGCCGGTGATGCTGCTGGTGGTGAAGATCGTCAATCGCAGCAAGGGCTGGTATGAAGCCGGTGTGGCTGCCGGATAAGGAAAGCACCATATTGAAACGATACGCATTGATTCTGCTTGCTGCCGTGGCGGGGCTTGTCGCGCTGTCCGCACGCGCGGACTATCAGCCTGTGGCCGAAAAGGTCGTCGACAACGTCTATGCCATCGTCGGCCCGCTCGGCCAGCGCAGCGCCGATAACGACGGCCTCAACGCCAACTACGGTTTCGTCGTCACCCCCAGGGGCGTGATCCTGATCGACTCCGGCGCCAGTCTGCTGGGCGCCAGGAAGATCGAGGCCGCCATCCGCAAGGTGACGAAACAGCCGGTGCGCTGGGTCGTCAACACCGGCAGCCAGGACCATCGCTGGCTCGGCAACGATTATTTTGCAGGCAAGGGCGCCGAGGTCATCGCGCTCGCCCGCACCGCCGCCACCCAGGCCGAATACGCGGCGCAGCAGATGGATGCCTTGAAGCGCTTTCTCGGCGAGCGCATGCAGGGCACGAAACCGCTGCCCGCGCCGAAGGCGGTGACGGGCGAGGCGGCCACCCTGGAACTGGGCGGCGAGACGCTGATGCTGGCCTATACCGACGCCCACTATCCCGGCGATGCCTGGGTGTGGTTGCCCAGGCATCGCGTGATGTTCAGCGGCGACCTCGTCTACGTCGATCGCCTGCTCGGCGTGCTTCCCGGGTCGAGCGTGAAGAACGGCCAGCAGGCCTTCCGCGCGCTGGCCGCGTTGCAACCCGCGCGCATCGTGCCGGGCCACGGCCGGGTATGCGACCTCGCTCAGGCGCAGCGCGAAACCGGCGACTACTATGATTTCCTTGCTGAAAAGGTGGGCGCAGCCGCCCGCGAGATGGAGCCGCTGGCCGAGACCCTGGACCGCCATGCCGACCTGCCGCAATTCCGGAATCTCGAGAACTATGGCGACCTGCACCGCGCCAACATGAACCGCGCGTTCACCGAATTCGAGTCTCAATAATGTTCGATGCGCTTGCTGACCTGCTGGTTTTCAAACTTGCCGGCCTGATGCCGGACAGCCCGCTTGGCGCGGCGCTGCACTTCTTCGTCATGGACGTGGCGAAGATCCTGGTGCTGCTGACGACGGTGATCTACCTGATGGGCTGGCTGCGCGCGCTGCTCACCCCGGAGCGGGTGCGGGCGATGATGCGCGGCCGCTCCGGCCCCGGCGCGCGCCTGATGGCGGTGGGTCTGGGCGCGGTGACGCCGTTCTGCTCGTGCTCGTCGATTCCGCTGTTCATAGGCTTCGTCGAGGCCGGCATCCCGCTCGGCGTCACGCTGTCGTTCCTGATCGCCAGCCCGATGGTCAACCAGGTCGCGGTGGTGGTGCTGGCCGGGGTGATCGGCTGGCAGATGACGCTGATCTACGTGGTGACCGGCCTCACCATCGCCTTTGTCGGCGGCTACGTGCTGCAGGCCTTCAGGCTGGAACGCTGGGTCGAGGACCACGTCTGGAAAATCCGGATGGGCGAGGCGGCGCTGCAGGAAGAGCGCGACAACAGCCTGCGCGCCCGCCACGATTACGCCTGGAACGAGGTGCGGCAGATCGTTGGCCGCATCTGGAAGTATGTATTGATCGGCGTCGGCGTCGGCGCCTTCATCCACGGCTACGTCCCGGCGGATTTCGTGGCGAAAATCGCCGGCGACGGCAGCGTGCTGTCGGTGATCGTCGCCGTGCTGGTCGGCGTGCCGATGTATTCCGACGCGGTCGGCATCATCCCGGTGGCCGAGGCGCTGCTCGGCAAGGGCGTTCCGCTCGGCACCGTGCTGGCCTTCATGATGGCGGTGGTCGCGCTGTCGCTGCCGGAGATGCTGATCCTGCGCAAGGTCGTCAAATGGCCGCTGCTCGGCATCTTCGCCGCCTATCTCGCCACCGCCTTCGTGCTGGTCGGCGTCCTGTTCAACGCCCTGAGGAGTGTCATCGCATGAGTACCGAACTGCATCCTTCCATCGTCGCCCTGGTCTCGCTGGCGGCCAACATCGCCGCCAACCATCCCAAACAGGGCCTGTGCCAGGTCGACCGGCTGAAGGGCTACGGCGTGTCCCGCGAGCAGATCGACGCGGTAATCGAGATCGCCCGGCACATTCGCGACGAGGCCGCGCAAAAGCTCGATGCCAGCTTCGACGAAGCCTATGCCGCCAGCGCCAAACCCGCCGACCCGTTTGCAAAGATCGCCGTGGTGGAGTCGGGCGCGGCCTGCTGCACCCCGACGCCTTCCGGCAAGTCCTGCTGCTGAAGCCCAACATTTTTCAAGGAGTCCGATCATGACCATCCACGAACACGACCAGATCCGCCAGCAGGTACGCGCCGCCTATGGCGCCGTTGCCCGCGCCGAATCCAGCGGCTGCTGCGCGCCGAGCACCGGGTGTTGCGCGCCATCGGATCAAACCGTCGCCGAACTGCTGTCGCACGGCATCGGCTACAGCGCCGAGGAGACGTCCGCGGTGCCGGAAGGCGCCAACCTCGGCCTCGGCTGCGGCAACCCGCAGGCCATCGCCGCGCTCAAGCCGGGTGAAACCGTGCTCGACCTCGGCAGCGGCGCCGGCTTCGACGCCTTCCTGGCCGCGCGCCAGGTGGGCGCGAGCGGCGCCGTCATCGGCGTCGACATGACGCCCGACATGGTCTCCAAGGCCCGTGCCAACGCGGTCAAGGGCGGCTACGCCAACGTGGATTTCCGCCTCGGCGAAATCGAGCACCTGCCGGTCGCCGACGCCACGGTCGATGCC
>JAUPLV010000098.1 GCA_030836725.1 Pseudomonadota bacterium
CGATTCCCCCCGGATTGTTCGGCTACGTCGAGGGCGAGGCGGGATTGAATCCCTATATCTACGAAGCGCGCGGCGGCCGGATCCAGCGCCGTCCCATCGAGGCGGCCAGGAAGCTGCTGGCCGAGGCGGGCTACCCGAATGGCCGCAATGCGAAAACCGGCGAGCCCCTGGTGCTGTATTTCGACACCATGGCCAGCGGCCCCGACGCCAAGTCGCGGCTCGACTGGATGAAGAAGCAGCTCGACAAGCTCAACGTGCAGCTGGTGGTGCGCGGCACCGACTACAACCGCTTTCAGGACAAGATCCGCAAGGGTAATGCGCAGCTGTTCGAATGGGGCTGGAATGCCGACTACCCCGATCCGGAGAATTTCTTCTTCCTGCTATACGGCCCGCACAAGAAAGTTTCCAGCGGCGGCGAGAATGCGGCCAACTACGACAACCCTGAGTTCAACCGCCTGTTCGAGCGCATGAAGGACATGGACAACGGCCCCGAACGCCAGCAGGTGATTGACGCCATGCTGGAGATCGTGCGCCGCGATGCGCCCTGGATGTTTGCGTACTATCCAAAATCCTTCGGCCTGCGCCACGGCTGGGTGCGCAACGTCAAGCCCAACCTGATGGCCAACAACACGCTCAAATACCGTCGCATCGATCCGCAACTGCGCGCATCCCGGCGTGATGAATGGAACCGTCCGGTGCTGTGGCCGATCGTGCTGCTGGTCGCGGCGATGGCGGCGGTGATCGCCCCGGCGGTGATCGCGTGGCGACGGCATGAAAGGAAAACAGCCTGATGCTCGCCTACATCCTGCGCCGCCTGCTGTACGCGATCCCGATCCTGATCGGGGTGAACCTGCTGACCTTCACCCTGTTCTTTGTCGTCAACACGCCGGACGACATGGCGCGGCTGCAGCTCGGCGTCAAGCACGTGACGCCGGATGCGATCGAGCGCTGGAAGGTGGAGCATGGCTACGACAAGCCATTGCTGTTGCACGCCGCGGAGACCGGAAGCGCGCAATTCACCGACACGATATTTTTCCAGCATTCGGCGGCGATGTTTGCGTTCGAGTTCGGCAAGGGCGACGACGGTCGCGACATCGGCAACGAAATCCGCACCCGCATGGGGCCGAGTCTGGCGATTGCGCTGCCGGTGTTCGCCATCGGCCTGCTGGTCAACATCACCTTCGCCCTGCTGATGGTGTTTTTCCGCACCACCTATCTCGACTTGTGGGGCGTGGTGCTGTGCGTGGTGCTGATGTCGATTTCCGGACTGTTCTACATCATCGCCGGGCAGTACTTCATCGCCAAGCTGTGGAACCTGATGCCGATATCGGGTTTCGCCGGCGGCATCGACGGCCTCAGGTTCATCCTGCTGCCGGTGCTGGTCAGCGTGGCGGCGGGCATCGGCAGCGGCTCGCGCTGGTACCGCACGATCTTCCTCGAGGAAATCGGCAAGGACTACGTGCGCACCGCGCGCGCCAAGGGTCTGAGCGAAGTACGCGTGCTGTTCCGCCATGTGCTGAAGAACGGCATGATCCCGATTTTGACCGGCGCGGTGGTGGTGCTGCCGCTCCTGTTCATGGGCAGCCTCATCACCGAATCCTTCTTCGGCATTCCGGGGCTGGGCAGCTACACCATCGACGCGATTCAGGCGCAGGATTTCGCGGTGGTGCGGGCGATGGTGTTTTTGGGCTCCTTCCTCTACATCGTCGGCCTCATCCTCACCGACATTTCCTATTCGTGGGTCGATCCCAGGGTGCGTCTGCAATGACTGTGCAGCCCGTCATCCTGTGGACCGACGCGCTGATCTTCGCGCTGCTGTCTGGCGTCCTGGCGCTGGTGTGGTTCATTCGCCGCCACGAGCATCTGCGCGCGCCATGGGCGGCGGTGGCGAGGCGCCCGATGCCGATGGCGGCGGCGCTGGTGCTGGGCGTGTTCGTGGCGATCGGCCTGCTCGACTCGCTGCATTATCGCGAGCGCCTGCCCGACAGCCCGGCCGATCGGCCGCAGTATTCGGTCGAGGTGCTCTCGGTCTTCGATGCGCTGGTGATCGACCTGCGCAAACAGCAGGAGAAGACCTATTCGGCGCCGCTGGCGATGCAGCTGTATGCCAAGGAATTCATCGAACGCGACGGTGTCACGGTGCGCGATTATCCTCGCCTGAAACATGGCGGCGCGCACCTCGCGCATGCGGGCGAACGCCTTCCCGACATCGCGCGGCGCACGCTTGCAGGGGCAGCGCTGGGCCTGCTGTTCAGCCTGCTGGTCTTCGCGGGGCTGGCCGTGCGGCAGGCGCGCCGGATGCAGGGCTCGGTCGGCGCATGGATCGCGGCGTGGCGGCAGGGGAGACTGGCCTGGCCGGGCCGAACCGTGGTCGGCGCGATCGCGTTGCTGCTGATGCTGGGCGGCGTGATGGCGCAGCTGGCGTCGGGTTATCACCTGCTCGGCACAGACAAGGTGGGGCAGGATGTGCTCTACATCAGCCTGAAGAGCATCCGCACCGGTCTGGTGATCGGTACGCTGACCACGCTCGTCACCCTGCCGCTGGCAATCGGCCTCGGCATCGCGGCGGGCTACTTTCGAGGCTGGGTGGACGACCTCATCCAGTATGTCTACACCGTGCTGAATTCCATTCCCGGCGTGCTGCTGATCGCGGCGGCGGTGCTGATCGTTCAGGTCTATATCGAGTCCAATCCCGAACTGTTCGACACCGCCGCCGCACGCGCCGATATTCGCCTGCTCGCCCTGTGTCTCATCATGGGGGTGACGAGCTGGACCGGGCTGGCAAGATTGCTGCGCGGCGAATCCCTGAAGCTGCGCACGCTCGATTATGTCGAGGCCGCACGCGCGTTCGGCGTCTCGCACGCGCGCATCATCAGCCGCCACATATTCCCCAACGTGTTTCACCTGGTGCTGATCGCCATCGTGCTCGACTTCTCCGGGCTGGTGCTGGCCGAGGCGGTGCTGTCATATGTCGGCGTCGGGGTCGATCCCAGCATGTACAGCTGGGGCAACATGATCAACGGCGCGCGTCTCGAACTGGCGCGCGAGCCGGTCGTCTGGTGGCAGCTCGGCGCCGCCTTCGCCTTCATGTTCTCGCTGGTGCTGGCGGCCAACCTGTTTGCCGACGGCGTGCGCGATGCCTTCGATCCGCGCCTGGGAGGACGGCGATGACGCCCCTGCTCGAGGTGCGCGATCTGGTCGCCGATATCGGCTCCGCGCGGGTGGTCGATGGCGTGTCGTTTCATGTTTCGGCGGGAGAAACCTACGCGCTGCTCGGCGAGTCGGGCAGCGGCAAGTCGATGACGGCCTTGTCCCTGATGCGCCTGCTGCCGGACGGCGGCCGCGTGGCTTCGGGCGCTGTCGGTTTGAGCGGGAAAAACCTGCTGCTGCTGCCCGAGCGCGAGATGCGGCGCGTGCGGGGCGGCGGCATGGCGATGATATTTCAGGAGCCGATGCTGGCGCTGAATCCGGTCATCAAGGTGGGCGAGCAGATCGGCGAGGCGCTGGCATTGCATCGGAACCTTGCCGGGCAGGCCGCGCGCGATGCATCGCGCGGCCTGCTCGATGCGGTGGGGGTGCCGGACGCGGAACGCCGGCTGGACAGCTACCCGTTCGAGCTCTCCGGTGGCTTGCGTCAGCGGATGATGATTGCGATGGCGCTGGCCGGCCAGCCCGACTTGCTGATCGCCGACGAGCCGACGACTGCGCTCGACGTGACCATCCAGGCCCAGGTTCTCGACCTGCTGCGCCAGCTGAGAACCGAACTCGGGATGGGCATGCTGCTGATCACGCACGACCTTGGCGTGGTGGCGGAGAACGCCGATCGCGTCGGCGTGATGTATGCGGGCGAACTGGTGGAAGAGGGAGGCCGCGACGCATTTTTCGCCGCCCCATGTCACCCCTACAGCCGCCTGCTGTTCGAGGCGCTGCTGCGGCCCGGCGACGGCGGGCGGCTGGCCACGATCCCCGGCCAGATGCCGAAACTGGATGGATCGCTGACCGGCTGCCGCTTCGCGCCGCGCTGCCCCCATGCGATCGAACGTTGCCGCATCGAATCGCCGGGCTGGCAAACCCTGAACGGCCAGCGGGTGCGCTGCCATCTGGCCGGGCAACTGCCCGCGCCAGGCGTGCGCGAGGCCACCGCAGCTTCCGTTTCAGCTGAAATCGCACAACCGCTGCTGCAGGTCGACGGACTGAAAGTGCATTTCCCGATCCGCCGCGGGTTCATCCAGCGCACGGTCGGCCATGTGCGCGCGGTGGACGGCGTTGATCTGCGCATCCAGGCGGGCCGCACGCTGGCCCTGGTGGGCGAATCGGGCTGCGGCAAGACCACGGTGGGCAAAGCCCTGCTGCGGCTGATCGAACCGACCGCGGGAACGATCAGGCTGGACGGCGTCGACATCGATGAGCGCAATGCGGCCAGCCTGAGGACGCGGGCGCAGATGGTGTTTCAGGACCCGTTCAGCTCGCTCAACCCGCGCATGCGGGTGGCGGACATCCTGCTCGAGGGCATGGACGCGCTGCGGGTGGGCGCAGCCAGCCAGCGCCGCGATGCTGCGGCGAGTTTGCTGCGGCAGGTAGGACTGCCGGAGGATGCCGGCAGCCGTTATCCGCACGCGTTTTCAGGCGGCCAGCGGCAGCGCATTGCGATTGCGCGGGCGCTGGCGGTGTCGCCCAAGCTGGTGATCTGCGACGAGCCGACCAGCGCGCTCGATGTGTCGGTTCAGGCGCAGACCCTGAATCTGCTGAAGGATTTGCAGGACAGCCTGGGGCTGGCCTATCTTTTCATTACCCACAACCTTGCCGTGGTCGATTATCTGGCGCACGACGTGGCGGTGATGTATCTAGGGCGCATCGTCGAGCAAGGCCCGGCGACGAAGGTGCTGAGCGCGCCGCGGCACCCTTACACGCAGGCCCTGGTGAGCGCGGTGCCGCGCATCGAGGCGCAGCCCGGGCAGGGCATCATTCGCCTGCAGGGCGACCAGCCCTCGCCGCTCAACCCGCCTGGCGGCTGTCATTTTCACCCGCGCTGCCCCAATGCCAGCGACGTGTGCCGGCAAACCTATCCCGATCCAACCGGTCTGGATGGAGGGCGCTGGGTGCGTTGTCACTGGGTTGCGGGGCAGGTTTGAAATCAAATAAACGGAGACGCATTTGAATACCGGTAAACACAGTCAAAATTTCTGGATCGGCAACGGTGTGCTGGCCCTCGCCATGTTGACGCTGCTGTTCATGGGGCCGATATCGGAGGCGCTGGGCATCTGGGCGGTCGTGCTGTGGATGGTGCTGGCCGGGGTGGGCATGGCGCTGGTGGTGTCGGACAAGTCGGAGGAGCCGCCTTCGCCCGACTGACGATTCGCGTTCTCAGGGTTTTCCGACGACGACCGTCTGGCCTGCGCGGATCTTGTTGCCCTTCCTGAGTGCCGGATTCCAGGTCTTGATGTCGTTCAGGTTGATATCGAAACGCCGCGCGATGGAGAACAGGGTGTCGCCGCGTTTGACCGTGTAGCGGACATGCTTGGCGGATGGGCCGGCGCCGGCTTCGAAATTGACGGGCCGGATGGCGTCGGCCCTGCTGTTCGCCGGCTCGTCCGGCGGCAAACGGCTGGGCTGGGCGACCTGGCCGCGGCCTTTGACCGGAACCAGGATGGTTTGCGCGCGCAGCAGCTTGCCGCGCTTCAGCTTCAGCTGATTGTGTTCATCCAGACGCATCGTGCTGGTAGCAAACTTCCGGGCGATGTCGCTCAGCCGTTCGCCTTTCAGCGCCGCGTAGGGCTGCCAGGTATCCCAGTTGCCGGATTCCAGGTTGCGCTGGAACTTGTCGGTCTTGTCGACCGGAACCAGCAGGTTGACCGGAGTGTCGGAGCGGATCAGCTTGCGCGAGAAGGCGGCGTTGAGCGCGAGGAATTCGTCGCTGCTGATTTCCGCCAGACGCGCGGCGGAATGGACATCCATGCTGGCGTGGACCGTTACCTGATCGAAATAGGGCTGGTTCGGCAGCAGGTTGATGGCGATTCCATGAAGCTCGGGCTCGCGCATCAAATTTCTGATCGCCAGCAGCTTGGGGACGTAGTGTCGGGTTTCAGTGGGCAGCGACAGGCTGGCGTAATCGGTGGGCAGCCCGTCCTGAATGTTTTTCCTGATGGCGCGTGAGATGCAGCCTTCGCCGCAGTTGTAGGCTGCCAGGGCGAGTTGCCAGTCGCCGAAATCGAGATAAAGCTTGCCCAGATAATCGAGCGCGGCGCGGGTGGCGGCGGTGAAATCGCGCCGGCCGTCGTACCAGCTGTCCTGGCGCAGGCCGTAATTGCGCCCGGTGGAGGGAATGAACTGCCAGATGCCCGAAGCGGCGGAAGACGACAGTGCGGTGGGTTTGAACGCGCTCTCGATCATCGGCAGCAGCGCGATTTCCATCGGCATGGCGCGGTGGTCGAGTTCCTCGACGATGTGGTAGAGGTAAGGCCGCGCGCGCTCGACCATGCGCTGCACGTTTTCCGGCCGCGCCGCGAACCAGGATTCGTGAACGGCAACCAGCGGGTTTTCAGCGGCTGAATCGTCGATCGCGAAGCCGTTGCGAATGCGCTGCCAGACGTCGTCGAGGCTGGCTTCGGCCGCGGCCTCGCCCTCGAGCGCAACGCTTGCTGGATCGATGCTTGATTCCGGCGCCTGGATGCCGGCGCCGGCTTCTTCGGCAAGGGCGGGGGGGCATGAAAATAGCGCCACCACTGCCAGGCCGAGCAGGTTTATTCGGGTGCCGGCCAATTTGAAATTGGCCAATTTGATTCCGGGCAAGACGGTCTCCCGTACTCAGCAAGGTTTCATGCTAAGTCCATCGGCCGGATGGGTCAACCGTCCCAGGCATCCTTGGCGGCACGGATGGCGCCGAATACCTCGGCGGCGCCTGGACGAGGACGATTCAGATAGTGTGCAGCGAAAGCCGTCATGTCGGGATCGTGAAACCGCAGGAAGGGATTGGTCGCTTTTTCCAGCGCCAGGGTGGAGGGCAGGGTGGGACGCCCGTGCGCGCGCAAATCGCGGTCGACACGTTCACGTTCAAGCAGGGCGGGGTTGCCGCCGTCGATGGTTTTGGCGAAGTCGATATTGCTCAGGGTGTATTCGTGCGCGCAGCAGACCCGGGTAGCCTCGGGTAACGCTAAAATGGCGTCGAGGCTGGCCGCCATCATCGCCGGGCTGCCTTCGAAAAGTTTCCCGCAGCCGCAGCCGAACAGGGTGTCGCCGCAGAATAAACAGCCTTCGCCGACGTAGCTGAGGTGATCCAGCGTGTGGCCGGGCGTGGCCAGAACGTCAAAGTGCAAACCCGGCTCGGGAATGTCCAGCGCATCGCCGCCATGAAGGATGTGGGTGACCGCGGGAATCCGCGGATTGTCCGGGGCGTAGACGGCACAGTTGTAGCGTTGGCGCAGGTAAGTGACGCCGCCGGTATGGTCGCGATGATGGTGGGTGATGAGCACGGCGCTCAGCCCAAGCCGATGCGCGTCGAGAAAGGCGACCAGCGGCGCCGGGTCGCCGGGGTCGACCGCGACGGCGTGGCGGCCATCGTGCCAAACCCATATATAGTTGTCTTCGAACGCGGGCAGGGGAATGAGTGTCAACATGATGGGGCTGCCTTGAAAGGGGAGAAGCTATGTTATCCAGACTGAATGCCGGGTGGTTTGAAACGCCGCTGGGGCAGTATCTGCTTTTTCGCGAGCAGCGCTACTTCGACCATGCCGTGTCCGATGTGTTCGGTTTCAATGCGGTCCAGGTCGGCCTGCCCGAGATCGATTTCCTGCGCAACAGCCGGATTCCGCTGCGTGTGACCTGCGCGGTGGAAACGCCGGCCCAGGTGCTGGCCGACCCGATGTTCCTGCCGTTCGAGAGCCAGTCGCTCGATTTGCTGCTGTT
>JAUPLV010000249.1 GCA_030836725.1 Pseudomonadota bacterium
AGCCTTGATGATGGGGATGCCGCCGGCGACCGCCGCCTCGAACGCGACCATCATCAAGGCTTTGCGCGAGGGCCTCACCGCCAATCGAATCGAGTGGCTGGCCGGCATCATCAACGGCACCAGCAATTTCATCCTCACTGAGATGCGCGACAAGGGCGCGGCCTTCGAGGACGTGCTGAAACAGGCGCAAGACCTGGGTTACGCCGAAGCCGATCCGACCTTCGACATCGAGGGCATCGACGCCGCGCACAAGCTCACCATCCTGTCGGCCATCGCCTTCGGCATCCCGATGCAGTTCGACCGCGCCTACACCGAGGGCATCTCCAAACTCACGCGCGAGGACGTGCAATACGCCGAGGAACTGGGCTACCGCATCAAATTGCTGGGCATCGCGCGCCGTGCCGAAAACGGTATCGAGCTGCGCGTGCACCCGACGCTGATTCCCGAGCGCCGGCTCATCGCCAACGTCGACGGCGCGATGAACGCGGTGCTGGTGAAGGGCGACGCCGTTGGGTCGACGCTGTATTACGGCGCCGGCGCCGGCGCCGAGCCGACCGCTTCCGCAGTGGTCGCCGATCTGGTTGACGTGACGCGCCTGCACACCGCCGACCCCCATCACCGCGTACCGCATCTGGCATTCCAGCCCGACCAGCTGGCCGACACGCCGATCCTGCCGATGGACGAGGTGCGCACCGCGTACTACCTGCGCCTGCGCGCCTTCGACCGCCCTGGCGTGCTGGCCGACATCACCCGCATCCTGGCCGACAGCAACATCTCGATCGACGCCATGGTGCAAAAAGAGCCGGCCGAGGGCGAGGAGCAGGTCAACATCATCCTGCTGACCCACATCACGGTCGAGAAAAATATCAACGCGGCGATCGCCAGGATCGAAGCGCTGGATACCGTGGCGGGGCAGGTCATGCGCATCCGCCTCGAAGAGCTGGCGTCCAAATGAAATACTTGAGCACCCGCGGACTCGCCCCGCAACTCCGCTTCTCCGAAATCCTGCTCGGCGGGCTGGCCAGCGATGGCGGCCTCTATGTGCCGGAAACCTATCCGCGCCTGGCCGCCGCCGAACTCGAAGCGATGCGCGGTATGAACTACCGCGAACTGGCGTATGCCGTGCTGTCGCGCCTGATCGACGACATCCCGCATGACGACCTGCGCCGCTTGATCGACAAGACCTACACCGCCGACGTCTACCGCTACGTCACCGACAGGGAAAACGCCGAAGACATCACCCCGCTGAAAACGCTGGAGCCCGGCCTGCACGTGCTGGCTTTGTCGAACGGCCCGACCCTGGCGTTCAAGGACATGGCGATGCAGCTGCTCGGCAACCTGTTCGAATACGCGCTTGCAAGAACCGGCGGCGAACTGAACATCCTCGGCGCCACCTCCGGCGACACCGGTTCCGCCGCCGAATACGCGATGCGCGGCAAGCGCGGCGTGCGCGTTTTCATGCTTTCGCCCGAGCATGGCATGACGCGTTTCCAGCAGGCGCAGATGTATGCGCTGCAGGACGCCAACATCCACAACCTGGTGATTCGCGGCGTCTTCGACCAGTGCCAGGATATCGTCAAGGCGGTGTCGAACGACCTTGAATTCAAGACGAAACACCGCATCGGCGCGGTCAACTCGATCAACTGGGCGCGCGTCGCGGCGCAGAGCGTCTACTACTTCAAGGCCTACTTTGCCGCCACGCGCAGCAACGACGAGCAGGTCTCGTTCTCGGTGCCGTCGGGCAATTTCGGCAACGTCTGCGCCGGACACATCGCGCGCCAGATGGGCCTGCCGATCAGGAAGCTGATCGTTGCCACCAACGAAAACGACGTGCTCGACGAGTTCTTCAGGACCGGCGTCTACCGCCCGCGGCCCGAGACGAAACACACTTCCAGCCCGTCGATGGACATCTCCAAGGCGTCCAACTTCGAGCGCTTCGTGTTCGACCTGACCGGGCGCGATGCAGCGAAAATTCGCGCATTGTGGGGCGCGGTCGAATCCGGCGGCAGCTTCGATCTGAATGCGGAGGGTCTGTTCAGGCATGTGGCCGAATTCGGCATGGTCTCGGGATCGAGCAGCCACGCCAACCGCATCGACACCATCCGCACCGTGTACGAGGTGTACGGCACGATGATCGATCCGCACACCGCCGACGGCCTGAAAGTGGGTCTGGAGCACCGCGAGCCCGGCGTGCCGCTGGTCTGCATGGAAACCGCGCAGCCCGCCAAGTTCGAGGACGCCATCCGCGAGGCGCTCGGCATCGATCCGGTGCGTCCGGCGGAGTTGGCCGACCTTGAGGCGCAGCCGCAGAAAAAGCACGTCATGGATGCCGACGTCGATGCGGTCAAGCAGTTCATCGTCGACCACGTTCGCTGACTCCGGAAAATCGAAACCTTTGCCGACCTGCTGGCGCGGGTGCGGGCCTGCACCGTTTGCGCCGCGCACCTGCCGCACCCGCCGCGTCCCATTTTGCGGGCCTCCCCCACCGCGCGCCTGCTGATCGTCGGCCAGGCGCCGGGGCGGCGCGTGCACGAAACCGGCATTCCCTGGAACGATCCTTCGGGCGATTTGCTGCGGCAATGGCTGGGCATGACGCGTGACCAGTTCTACGATGGCTCGCGCATCGCCATCGTCCCCGCCGGCCTGTGCTATCCGGGCACGGTCAATGGCAGCGACCTGCCGCCGCGCCCGGAATGCGCGCCGCTGTGGCATCCGCCGTTGCGCGCGGCCATGCCTGAAATCCGCCTCACCCTGCTGATCGGCGCCTATGCCCAGGCGTATTACCTGGGCAAACGCCGCGGCCGCACGCTGGCCGACACGGTGGCGGCCTGGCGAAATTTTGCGCCGGAATTTTTGCCGCTGCCGCATCCAAGCCCGCGCAATCGTCTATGGTTTAAGCGTCATCCCTGGTTTGAGCGGGAGGTGCTGCCT
>JAUPLV010000250.1 GCA_030836725.1 Pseudomonadota bacterium
TCGCCTCCTCGCGCCTTGCCCTGCGAAAAAATCCATCCGTTTTACCTTGTTACCCTATTTCCGATTCACGACACTAGCATGGAAGAATTCGTCGGCGGCCTGTGGGACAAGCTGATCACCCGCGCGGCATACCGCGGTTTCCCGGCGGCGAGGGTCGAACTCGCCCAGATCGAGCGCATGGCGCCGATATTTTTTCGCGCCATGGGCGGCGATGCCGGCCTGAGCCTGCGGGCAGGCACAGCCACCGCGCACGGGGCGCGGCGCAGCTGGATGGAGCGGGTGGCTGGAATCGGCGAGAAAATCGAGCTGGCGTGGCGCGACGAGGCCACGCTCTACCTGCCGGCCGCGCTCGACGTGTTTCCCGAGCGCGAACAGAACCGCGAGCTGTACCTGTGGCTGATCGCGCTGGCCGCGCACGATGTCGCGCCGGATGCGCCGTGGATCGTGCGCAACCAGGCCGCGGCGCGCGCCGCCCTCGCGGCCCTGCCCGGCCTCGCGCCGCGCTACCGCCGGCTGGTCGACGCCCTGTTCGCCCTGCGCCCGGCTCCGGACAGCCTCGCCGGCGCCGAACGCGAAGCCGAGGCGACGATCCGCGCCGCACTGGATGCGCCGGGTTCGGTCGAAAAATTCGTGGCGGGAAAACGGCCGCCCATGTCGGTGCCGCTGTGGCTGCATCCGGAGCCGCCGATGACCACCGCGCGCCCGCGCCAGCCCGGCAAGGCCGCGCCGCCGAAGCCGGGGGAAAAGCGCGCCGCGGCCGATGCCGAAGGTCGCAAGCGGCGCGCCGAACGGGTCGACATGCCGGATGCGAAAAGCCCCTTCATGCTGATGTTCCGCGCCGAAAGCCTGTTCTCCTGGGCCGAGTTCATCAAGGCCGACCGCCCGCTCGACGAGGACGAGAACGAGGATGCGGAAAAGGCCGCCAGCGACCTCGATTACCTCAGCATCGCCGAGGGCGAAACCACCGCCGCCAGCCGGATCCGCTTCGACCTCGACCTGCCGGCCGAAGCCGACGACGACATGAAGCTGGTCGACGGCATCCTGCTGCCGGAATGGGATTACCGCAAACAGCGCATGCAGCCCGATCATTGCAGCCTGCGGATGCTGCTCGCGCGAGATGCCGAGCCCTGCGCCCTGCCGCCTCGCCTGCGCGCGCCGGCCCGGCGGCTGCGCCAGCAGTTCCAGGCGCTGGCCACGCAAAGCGCGCGGCTGCGCGCCCAACTGTCCGGCAGCGACCTCGATATCGACGCCTGCGTGCGCTTCGCCGCCGACCGGGCCGGCGGCGCGCGGGCGCCCGAGCCGGGGCTGTACATCGACAGCCGCCGGCATCAGCGCGACCTGTCCTGCCTGCTGCTGGCCGACCTGTCGCTTTCGACCGACGCCTGGGTCGGCAACTCGGGGCGCGTGATCGACGTGATCCGCGACAGCCTGCTGCTGTTCAGCGAGGCGCTGGCGGCCACCGGCGACCGTTTCGCGCTGTACGGCTTTTCATCGGTGCGCCGCAACAACGTGCGCTTCCACCTGCTCAAGGGATTCGACGAACGCTACAATGACCGCATCCGCGGCCGTCTTGCCGTCATCAAGCCGGGGTTCTACACTCGCATGGGCGCGGCGATCCGCCACGCCGCCGCGATCCTCGCGACCCGCAAATCGGCGCGCCGCCTGCTGCTGATCCTGACCGACGGCAAGCCCAACGACCTCGACAAGTATGAAGGCCGCTACGGCATCGAGGACACCCGCATGGCCATCGTCGAGGCGCGCCGGCAGGGGCTCATCCCCTTCTGCGTGACCATCGACGCCAAGGCCGGCGACTACCTGCCGCACCTGTTCGGCAACACCGGCTTCGTGGTGGTGCACGATGCGGCGATGCTGCCCCAGGTGCTGCCGAGCCTGTATGCAAGACTGACCGAAAACATCTGATTTCTTAATTCAAAGGAGCACGCATGAAAACCGAGATTTTCAATATCGCCATCCCCGTCAGCGCCGCACGGGCCGAACAAGCCGGTGCCAGCCTGAAGGCCATCCCCGGCGTGCGCGAGGTGACATACCTCGACAGACCGGCGCGCCTGGAGGCCCAGGTCGACGACAACGCGCCGCCCCGGGCGGAACTGGTGGCAGCCCTCAACCAGGCCGGCGTGCTGATCGATGCGGAGCGGAAACCGCATGCGGGCGGAGGCAGCTGCTGCGGCAGCTGCGGTGGCTAGGCTCCGCCCCCCGTCCACTGGCGCCGCCCGGAGCGTCTACTCCCTGGGCGGCGTTGCCCACAGGGCGCCCCACCCCGCCCGCCCCAGCGCGACGAGCGTCTCGATGTTGCGTTTATAAACCGTATCCACTTCCGGCTACGACAGCGTCAGCGCAGCGCGTGCCAATATTGCCGATTACATTCATCACTGGTACAACACGGGCAGTTCGCGAGGCGATAGGCAGATCGCGCGGCGCGAGGCGATAGGGGTCTTGCAATGCAACATGCGTGTTTTAGAAAACATTGGGAAATGTGTTAATACAAGAACTTGAGACCGCCATTGATTCAGGCTGCCCCCGGTACAAGTCAGCTGGCAGTGCTGCAATTTTCCGGCTATAGTCGTTGCTACTTTTGTAGCAATCCGATTCGAGGTGAATCATGAGCATGCCCGTCCGCATCGACGACACCCTGTACGAAATGGCCCGTGCCCAGGCCCACGCCGAGCGGCGCACCATCGCCGGCCAGATTGAATTCTGGGCCATGATCGGCAAGGCCTCGCTCGACAACCCCGATCTGCCGGTCGATTTCGTGCGCGAACTACTGATCGCCCGCGCCGAAGGCCCTACCCTGGCGACGCCCTTCGTGCCCGAAGGCCGGCGCGACTGAAGATGCCCGAAATCCAGGTTCTCCAGAGCGCCGCCTTCCACCGTGCCTACAAGCGCCTGCACCCGAACCAGAAAG
>JAUPLV010000251.1 GCA_030836725.1 Pseudomonadota bacterium
CAGGATGGGCACGGCCAGCAGCGCGATGATCAGCGGCTGCGCGATGATCGCTTCGCCCTGGAAGGCGAACAGCAGCACCAGCGTCGCCAGCAGCGCAATGATCGAAGCATGGCCGAGTTGCGCCATCGTCGCATCGAACGCCGCCTGCCCGCGCTTCAGCAGCAGCGTGCGCCACACCTGCGCCAGGATCACCGGGATGACGATGTACAGCACCACCGAGGTGAACAGCGTATCCCACGGAACCACGATCGCCGACAGACCGAGCAGCAGGCCGACGATGGGCGCGAAGGCGACGATCATGATGGCGTCGTTGAGCGCTACCTGCGACAGCGTGAAATACGGGTCGCCGCCGGTGAGCCGGCTCCACACGAACACCATCGCGGTGCACGGCGCGGCGGCCAGCAGGATGAGGCCGGCGACGTAGCTGTCGAGCTGTTCCGCCGGCAGATACGGTGCAAAGACATGGCGAATGAAAATCCACGCCAGCAGCGCCATCGAAAACGGCTTCACCGCCCAGTTGACGAAGAGCGTGACGCCGATGCCCTTCCAGTGCGACTTCACCTGGTGCAGCGCTCCGAAGTCGATCTTCATCAGCATCGGGATGATCATGATCCAGATCAGAATGCCGACCGGAATGTTCACCTGCGCGACTTCCATCCGCCCCAGCGCCTGGAACGGCGCCGGAAAAACCTGGCCGAGCAGCACGCCGGCGACGATGCACAGCGCCACCCACAGCGTGAGCCAGCGCTCGAACACGCTCATCGGCGCGCCGGCCGCGCGCTTTCCAGTCACCTCGCACTGTGCGCTCATCCAGCGAACCCCATCAAAATTGGCGCGCTCATGCCGTCTTCCCGATCTCGCGCACGGCCTGCTGCAGTTTGATGCGGTCCAGCTTCTCAAACGGCAGGCTGACGAACATGCAGACACGGCGCTGTAACTGGTTCATCGCATCGACGAAGGCATGACGCTTGACCTCGTCGCTGCCTTCGACCGCAGCCGGGTCGGGGATACCCCAATGCGCGTTCATCGGCTGGCCCGGCCACACCGGGCAGACTTCGCCAGCGGCCTTGTCGCACACGGTGATGACGAAATCGAGGCGCGGCGCGTCGGCATGCGCGAACTCGTCCCACGGTTTGCTGCGCAGCGCATCGGTGGGGAAATGGTTCTTTTCCAGCAACTGCAGCGCAAATGGATTCACCTGCCCGGCAGGATGGCTGCCGGCACTGAACGCCAGGAAGCGCCCCTTGCCCAGATTGTTCAGCAGCGACTCGGCCAGAATCGAGCGCGCCGAATTGCCGGTGCACAGGAACAGCACATTGAAGACCGGTTCGTCCATGGCAGCGTCTCCGTTGGTTCAGGCCGCGGCATGCTGGCTGAGTTTCTCGCGAACGGCGGCAACCAGACGGTTACGGATGTCGTCGCGCACCGCAAGGAAGCTCTCCAGCGGCTCGCCGTGCGGATCATGGAACGGCAGGTGGATGGCCGGAATCGGCTTCGGGAAGATCGGGCAGGCTTCCCTGGCGTTGTCGCACACGGTCACCACCAGGTCGATGTCCTCGCTCATCACCGCGTCGATGTCCTTCGGGTGCAGCCCGTCGGTATTCAGGCCGGCCTCTTTCAGCGCCGCGATCGCACCGTCGGCCACTTTCGGCTGCGGCCGGGTGCCGGCGGACAATGCGCGCACCTGGCCCGCGAGGTCATGATTGAGCAGCACTTCGGCCATTTGCGAACGGCAGGAATTGCCGGTGCACAGCACCAGAACGGTATAAAGTTTTTCAGCCACAAAAGCTCCTTGTCAGGAATGAACGGATAAAGGGGAGATTCTTTCGATGCGTCGCGAACGCAGGAATGCCAAGGCGCGCACGCGGGGTTCCAAGGCGTTTCATGTCGACGCCTTCCCGGGGGAACAAGCCGGAGTGCAAAGCGGTGAGCAGGGATTGCCGCCGCAGCAGTTCTCGGTCAGGAAGGCGAGCAGCGCGTTCATTGCCGCGAACTCGGCGCTGTAGATGACATAACGCCCCGATTGCCGCGACGATGCCAGGCCGGCATGCGTCAACTCCTTGAGGTGGAAGGACAGCGAGGACGGCGCGATGCCGGCCAACTCACTGATTTTTCCCGCAGCGAGACCCGCGGGCCCGGCCTGGACCAGGGCGCGGTAGACCGCCAGACGGGAATCCTGGGCAAGGGCGGCGAGCGCGGATACGACGGCTTTTGTTTCCATATTTCAATGTTAATTGAAATATGGAAACAAAAGCAAGCGCCGCCGCAAAAAAATACGGGGGTTTACGGGATTGCTGGACTGAAAGGGTTGGATATCGGGACGCAGCGGCAGCCGTAAGGCTCACTCAGTACCCGCAACCCGGCCCCGGCTGCGCGCCCGATCCCGCAGCTTCCAGCCCAAGACAATCCCGCGCCACCGCCTCGGCAACCCTGATGCCATCCACCCCCGCCGACAGGATGCCTCCGGCATAGCCTGCGCCCTCGCCGGCGGGATACAGGCCCTTGACGTTGAGACTCTGGAAATCGTCGCCGCGAGTGATGCGCAGCGGCGACGAGGTGCGGGTTTCGACGCCGGTCAGCACCGCGTCCGGCATCGCAAACCCCTTGATCTGCTGGTCGAACGCCGGCAGCGCTTCGCGGATGGCCTCGATGGCGTAGTCGGGAAGCGCCGACGCGAGGTCGGTCAGGTGCACGCCGGGTTTGTACGAAGGCTCGACGCTGCCGAGCCGGCTGGAAGATTTCCCCTCGATGAAATCGCCGACCAGTTGGGACGGCGCGTCGTAATTGCCGCCACCCAGTTCGAACGCGCGCGCTTCCAGCTTGCGTTGCAACTCGATGCCGGCGAGCGGCCCGCCGGGGAAATCCTCGGGCGTGATGCCGACCACGATGCCGGCGTTGGCGTTGCGCTCGTTGC
>JAUPLV010000252.1 GCA_030836725.1 Pseudomonadota bacterium
AACAGGTTGGGGTCGAATCCGGGCTTGGAGACCAGCGCCAGCACCCCGCCGGTGTTGGGGTCGAGCGCCACCAGCCCGCCGAGATAATCGCCGAACGCATGTTCGGCGACCGCCTGCAACTCCGCATCGAGGTACAGGCGCAAATCCTTTCCGGGCACCGGCGGAATCCGCGACAGCACCCGCACCGCGCGTCCGCTGGCATCCGTTTCCATCTGGTCGAAACCGGTGCGGCCATGCAGCAGGGATTCGTAACTTTGTTCCAGCCCGGTCTTGCCGATGTAGGCGCTGCCCTTGTAGTTCTGTTCGCGACCGTTTTCGCGCAGCTTTTTCAGGTCCCCGTCGTTGATGCGGCCGATGAAACCCAGCACATGCGCCATCCCGGGACCTGCCTGATAGTTGCGGAACAGCCGCGCCTTCACCTCCACCCCCGGCAGGCGATAGCGGTTGGCCGCAAGCACCGCGACCTCCTCGTCGGTCAGCTTGTTTTTTAACGGCACCGTCTCGAACTCGTGCGAGTCGGCAAGCTGACGGCGAAACCGTCGCAGCTGCCCCGGCGCGATCTCGATCAGCTTGCCCAGTTCGGCCAGCGTCTGCTCCAGATTCGCCATCTGGGCGCGGGTGATTTCAAGCGTGTAAGCCGAGTAGTTTTCGGCCAGGATGCGCCCCTTGCGGTCGACGATCAGGCCGCGATTGGGTGCGGTGGGCACCAGTGAAATACGGTTGTTTTCGGCCCGCTCGATGTAATTCTCTTGCTGCACGATCTGCAGATAGAAGGTGCGCGCCAGCAACGCGACCGCCAGCAATGCGACGAAAGCGGCGCCGACTTTCAGGCGGCCGTGGAAGCGCAGCAGCTCGCGATCCAGGTTTTTCAGCGGCGCGGACAGCCTCATGCCTGATCCCGCAGACTCCTGCCGTGCCACATGCACAGGATCGCCGCCACGCCGAGCCACAGCACGGTGCTGCTGAATGCCGGCAGCAGCAGCAGAAGGTTGGCCGGCGGATTGACCGCCAGCCAGCCGACCAGCAGCACCAGCAACTGCACCGTCAGCAGAATCGGAAACATCTGCGCCGACTGACGAAAGGGGTCGAACTGCAACAACCGCAGCCGCAGGAACTGCACCATGTAAATGCCGATCACATAGGCGATGGCGTACTGCCCGAACACCGCGCCGTCCTGAAAGTCGGCCAGCAGGCCAAAGAAAAATGCCACGCCGAAACCGACCCGGTTGGGCTGATGCAGCGCCCAGTACAGCACGGCCACCAGCAAGAAATCGGGGCGCAGCGCCAGCGCCCAGCCCGCCCAGGGAAGCTGTTCCACCAGCGCAGCCAGCGTCAGCGTGCCAAGGATGCGCCGGACGCTTCCGCTATTTTGATTGGATGCGATCATGGCTTCCCAGCCTCGAAATCGGTCGTTATCACCAGCACTGCGCGCGCGCGATCGATGCCTGCCAGCGGCGCGCATTCGATCCGCAGATAGGGTCCGGATTGCGAACGCGTCACCCGGATGACGCGCGCCACCGGGATGCCGGGCGGGTAGACCCGGTCGATGCCGGAAGTAAGCAGACGGTCGCCCGACTGGATGTCGGCGTGCGCCGGCATGTAGCGAAGCTCCATCCTGCCATGGCCGGCGCCGGCCGCCAGCCCGCGCTGCCCGGTGCGTTCGACGAAAACCGGGGTCGGTTGATCGGGATTGCTCACCAGAGTGAGTTCGCTCGATCCCGGATACACCCGGCTCAGCTGCCCCACCAGCCCCTCGGCATCGACCGCCGGCAGGCCGGCACGGAGGCCCGAACTGCTGCCCCGGTCCAGAATGATGCGCTGCGCGAACCAGTCGTGTCCCTGATACAGCTGCGCCGCGCCCACGATCCGCCCGCCGGGTCGCACCGGCAGCTTCATCAGCGCACGCAGTTCGGAGTTCTCTCTCGCCAGGTCCCGGGAGGCACGCTGCGCCACATAAAGTTGCGTGCGTTCGGCCAGCAGGGCGTCGCGCTCTTTCTGCAAGGACCGGTGGCGGGTAAAGAAGCCGCCGAGTTCGTCGGCGACATGGAAGGGCGCGCGCAGAGTTTCGCGCACCGGCTGCAACACTAGCGAGAACCCGCCGCGCAAGCCGTCCAGCGCGTGATAGCGGACATCGGCCAGCACGCAGGCGATGCCGATCGCAAGCCAGATCAGCAGCCGCGCGGTCGGCCCCAGCCGGCGGGCGAACATAAGCTGGCCGGGCATCGCCATCAGCGCCCTCTGTGTTCGAAACCGGGTGCGGCTGTCTTCACTCGTCGGTGAACACCGACGACAGCATGTGCATCTCTTCCAGGGCGCGCCCGGAGCCACGCACCACGCAGGTCAACGGATCGTCGGCGACGATGACCGGCAGGCCGGTTTCCTCCATCAGCAGGCGGTCGAGATCGCGCAGCAGCGCGCCGCCGCCGGTCAGCACCATGCCTTTTTCGGCGATGTCGGCGCCAAGCTCGGGCGGGGTCTGCTCCAGCGCCTGCTTGACCGCGCTGACAATGGCGTTCAGCGGATCGGTCAGCGCTTCGAGAATTTCGTTGGACGACACGTTGAAGCTGCGCGGCACGCCCTCGGCCAGGCTGCGGCCCTTGACTTCCATTTCCAGCACCTCGGCGCCGGGGAAGGCGGAACCCATTTTCTTCTTGATCTGCTCGGCGGTGGCTTCGCCGATCAGCATGCCGTAGTTGCGGCGGATATAGCTGATGATCGCCTCGTCCATGCGGTCGCCGCCGACGCGCACCGAGTTGGCGTAGACCACGCCGCCCAGCGAGATCACGCCGACTTCGGTGGTGCCGCCGCCGATGTCGACCACCATCGAGCCGGTGGCCTCGGCCCCCGGCAGGCCGGCGCCGATCGCCGCCGCCATCGGCTCCTCGATCAGGAAGACCTGCGAGGCACCGG
>JAUPLV010000253.1 GCA_030836725.1 Pseudomonadota bacterium
CTGCTGTATTGAGTTCGATAGCCTTTCCTCAGCGCGAACAGATACGACGAACTCAGTGCAAGTCAAGCATCGAAAATGCTTTCTGTTTTTGTAATCAACAAACTGAAACTCGGCATGGCCGGAACACAGCGGACAGTTCTGATTGTGAATTTGACGCACGATTGCCTCCAAGTTTATGAAACAGCTAACGTTGTATATCCGTCAAATCGGCGAATAAAAAAAATTAAAGGGGCCAGGCTCACATTGCCCGAATGAGAATTATCCTGCGGTGACATGGTTCTCTCCCTTCGCGTGCCGCCTCGAATTGTTCTTGTTCTTCCGCGATGCGAACCCGTGTGCTTTGCACGGGTAGCTAATAAGGCCACACTATAGGAAAGGGCAAGGCGACGTCAAGCGCCCGCACAAGGAACCCGGCCAAACGGGCCGGGGCAGGCTCGATCAGGCGCGGAAGACGCGGCGCATTGCCGGATCGACCAGGGAGGCGCTGAACAATTGTGTCATCTCGTCGATGCGCGAAGAGTGGCGGCGATCAGGAAGCTATTGACTCCGCTGACATTCTGGATTGCTTCGCTTCGCTCGCAATGACGGGAATTGATTTCTCGTTGTTTTCCTTTGGGCCGGTGCGGCACTGAGACTTCATCCTCACCTCGCCATGACGGAAATTGATTTCTCGTTGTTTTCCTAAACCTGCGCGGTGGCCGGGCGGTGCGGCTTGCCGCCAGATCAGGTGCGGCTTTCGCATGCCGACTTCATCTGCCGGTTGCCGGCCAGCATAGGGCGGCGCGCAGGCCGCTTGGCGGCTGGTTTTCAAGTTTCAGCGTGGCGCCGTGCAGTTCGGCGATGCGCCGGACGATGGCGAGGCCCAGGCCGCTGCCATCCTGGGTCACTTTGCGCCCCCGGTAAAACCGTTCGGTCAGGTTGGCAAGTTCGGCTTCCGGGACGCCGGGGCCGTTGTCGGACACTTCCAGGCACAGCGCATTGGCGTCGCGGCGGATGGCCAGGTGGACAGGGCTGCCCTCTGGCGCGTACCGCAGGGCGTTGTCGAGCAGGTTGCGCAAGGCCACGGCGAGCAGGCCGGCGTCGCCCTGGACGAGGGCCGGGTCGCCCGGTTGCCAGTCGACCCGTCCGCTGCCGGCGCTGGCGGGCAGGTCTCCGACCACCTGGCTGGCCAGGGTGTTGAGGTCGATGGGCTGGGCATCGGTCAGCCCGACCAGGGGATCGAGGCGCGCCAGGCGCAGTAGCTGCTCCATCAGGCGGGTGGCGCGCTGGGTGCCGGCGACCACCTGGCCGAGCGCGTGCCGGCGGCTGTCGTCGGCGGCGCTTGCAAGCGCAACCTGCGCCTGCATCTGGATGGCGGCGAGGGGGGTGCGTAGTTCGTGCGCGGCGTCGGCGGTGAAACGCCGTTCGCTGTCGATGGCGCGCCCCAAGCGGCCGAGCAGCGTGTTCAGGGACTGCACCAGGGGCAGCACTTCGTGCGGCAGGTTGTCGGTTTGCAGCGGCGAGAGGTTGCTGACGGTGCGAATCGACACGGTGTCGGCCAGGCCGACCAGGGGGCGCAGCGCCCGGCCGACCAGCAGGTAGATCAGAACGCCGAGCAAGGGCAGGGCGACAAGCAGCGGCATGGCCATGCGCAGGGCGATATAACGCGCGAGTTCGTCCCGGATGCTCAGCGATTGCGCCACTTCGACTTGCAGGCGGCTTTCCGTGTCGCCGGTTACCAGCACGCGCCAGCCCGTTTTGCCTTCGGCCAGTTCGAAGTATCCGGATGCCCCGGGCGTCAGCAGCGGGGGCGGGCTGGACGACGACAGCAGAATGTCGCCGTCGGCGTTGAAGATGCGAAATTGCAGTTTCTGTTCGTAGGGGTGGAGGCCGCTTTTGTCCGGTGAATCGAGTGCGCGGAACTCGTCGTCGCTTTCCTCGATCGGTTTGTTCCGGGCTTGGGCAAGCAGCAGCCGGGCGGATTGGGCAAGCTGCGCATCGAGCAGTTCCTCGGCTTCGTGCCGGGCGTCGTGATAGCTCCACCAGGCCGCGATCGACCAGACGACGCTGGTTGCGGCAAGCAGCATGATGAGCAGGCGGGCGCGCAGGGAGACGGGCCTCAGGGCGCGTTTGATGCGGGTTTTCAAGCCGTTTCTCCCATCACATAGCCGAGGCCGCGCACGGTGGCGATCATGTCGCTGCCGATTTTCTTGCGCAGATGATGGATGTAAACCTCGACCGTATTGCTTTCCACTTCCTCGCCCCAGGCGTACAGGCTGGTTTCCAGTTCCTGGCGCGAGCGGATCCGGCCCTTGTGGCTGAGCAGGTCGTGGAGCAGGGCGTATTCGCGCGCGGAAAGGGCGATGGGCTGGCCGGACAGGGCGACGCGGCGCGCCGAAGGATCGAGCGTGAGTTCGCCCGCGGCGAGCAGCGGCGCGGCCTCGCCGCCTGCGCGCCGCAGAAGGGCGCGCAGGCGGGCCTGCAGTTCGTTGAGGTCGACCGGCTTGAGCAGGTAGTCGTCGGCTCCGGTATCGAGTCCGTTGATCCTGTCCTGCACCGTGTCGCGGGCGGTAAGGATGAGCACCGGGGTGCGCTTGCCGCGCGTGCGCATCTCCCTGAGCAGGCTCAGGCCGTCGCGCCCCGGCAGGCCGAGGTCGAGAACGCAGGCGCAATATTCCCCGGCCAGCAAAGCCAGATGCGCCGATTCGCCGTCGCGCACCCAGTCGACGCTGTAGCCGCCCAGGGCCAAACCGGCGCGCAGGCCGTCGCCCAGCAGGGCGTCATCTTCCACCAGCAGCAAACGCACGCCTTCCCCCTTTATTTATCCCGGATTAGCCATAAGCGGCGAAGAAGGTGCGCCGTGCTTGGGGTGGCCCATCGGGGCTGAAGCCCCTCCCACAGGCGACGACGGCCGCGCGCTTT
>JAUPLV010000015.1 GCA_030836725.1 Pseudomonadota bacterium
CTTGCGCGGCCGATGAAAATCATCATCGACTGCGGCAACGGCGTCCCCGGCGCCTTCGCGCCCAAGCTCTATCGCGACATGGGCTGCCAGGTTGAAGAGCTGTTCTGCGAAGTCGACGGCAACTTCCCCAATCACCATCCCGATCCCTCGCAGCCGGCAAACCTGCAGGATCTGATCGCCGCGCTGAAGACCAGCGACGCCGAAATCGGCCTGGCCTTCGACGGCGACGGCGACCGCCTGGGGGTGGTCACCAAGGATGGCAGCATCATCTTCCCCGACCGCCAGCTGATGCTGTTCGCCGACGACGTGCTCTCGCGCAATCCCGGCGCCGAAATCATTTTCGACGTGAAATCCACCCGCAACCTGTTCAACTGGATCCGCGAACGCGGCGGCCGCCCGCTGCTGTGGAAAACCGGCCACAGCTTCATCAAGGCCAAGATGAAGGAGACCGGCGCGCTGCTGGCCGGCGAAATGTCCGGCCACGTATTCTTCAAGGAACGCTGGTTCGGCTTCGACGACGGCCTGTATGCCGGCGCGCGCCTGCTCGAATACCTCTCCAAGCAGGCCGACATCAACGCCACCCTGCACGGCCTGCCCGACTCGGTGAACACGCCCGAACTCAACATCAAGATGGCCGAGGGCGAGCACTACACCCTGATGGACCGGCTGCAGAAGACCGCGCACTTCCCCGCCGCACAGGAAGTCATCACCCTCGATGGCCTGCGCGTCGAATACGCCGACGGCTTCGGCCTCGCGCGCCCGTCGAACACCACGCCGGTGATCGTGCTGCGTTTCGAGGCCGACAACGCCGAAGCGCTGGAACGCATCCAGGCCGACTTCCGCCGCGTGATCCAGCAGGCCGCGCCCGAGCTTAGCCTGCCGTTCTAAGGCGTGGCCACGCCGCCATCTGCGCGGCAGCGTGGCGTGGCCCTTTAGCCAGCTCCCCGGTCGAACCCGGGGAGGAACGGGCTGAAATTTTCTCACTTGCCGATTGCCGACGGAGGACATCATCGACTGCCTGCTCTTCCAGGACTCCAGGACCCAAGCGATCGAATTCGACGACATCAGCAACCATGTCGGCCGGTCGGATCGCTTCATCTGGATCGAACTCAAATCGCCCGACAGCCAGACCATCACCCGTCTGGGTGAAGAACTCGGCCTGCATGCGCTGGCGCTGGAGGATGCGATCTCCACCCACCAGCGCCCCAAGCTCGAGGAATACGAAGGGCATGTGTTCATTGCCACACGCACCGTGCAGATGTGGGAATCGAGACTGGAATCCGGCGAGACGCACCTGTTCGTCGGCAGCAATTTCGTCGTCGCCATCCGCCACGACCACGGCAGCGCCTACACCCGCGTAGTCGACCGCCTGCAGCGCCGCCCCGCCGGCATCAAGGTGGGAACGCCGTATGCGCTTTACCTGGTGCTCGACCTCATCGTCGACCAGTTCCGGCCGGTGATCGAGAGCATGCAGGATCGCTTCCAGTCACTCGAAAGCGAACTGATGAGCGGAGCCGAGCAGGGCCGCAACACCCTGGAGCGGCTGTATGCGATGAAACGCGACCTGACCGTGCTGCGCGACGTCGCCGAGCCGATGCAGGACATCACCCAGGACCTGATCCGCCTGCACCCCGCGCTGTCCACCCGGGAACTCAAGGCCTATTACCGCGACATTCACGACCATGCGGTGCGGGTGTCCGCCGCCATCGACCGGCTGCGCATGTCGACCTCGGATGCGATGCAGTTCCATCTCGCCACACTGTCGGTGAAACAGAACGAATCGGTGCAGAAACTGGCCGGCTGGGGTGCGCTGCTGGCGCTGCCCACGGTGGTGTTCAGCCTGTACGGCATGAACTTCGAGATCATGCCGGAACTGGAATGGCCGTGGGCCTATCCAGCCCTGCTCCTCGCGACCGGCGCAGCGGTCGTCGTGCTGTACCGACGCCTGAAGCGGCGCGGCTGGATCTAGGCCGTCGACAGCAGACAATCAATCCGCGAATAACACAAAGCCCCCTCAGGCTAAAACGCCCCTGCGGGAAGGGGCGTCAATCCGTGAGGCCTGATCGCGGCTGAAGCCGTTCCCGCAAGCCAGCGAATTATGCCAGCCGCACCACACCGCGCTCACCCTAAGTCGGTAGTGATCCATGACAAAAGCAATCAAAAGAGCCAAATCACTGTCCGCTGCTACGCACAAGCCGAACGTAACCGCTATAGGCCTTATTGCCGGCGCTGGCACCGCCACCGTGGAAATGGACGACCCAGGCGCCGACAGGAACAGGCACATAAGTGTCGGCGCTCCAGTACCAGCCGCTCTGCGTAGCGGGGAAGTAGGCGCTGCCGATGGCGGGCAACCATGCGCCGCTATGCGTAATGAACAGCAGTTCACGCCGGGTGGGCAAGCGCCAGCCGGTGCTGTAGCCGCAGCGGCTGGCGGCGTTGGTGACGGCGGGAAGCGTGGTTTGGGCGTAGGTCGTCCAGTTGCCAATACCGCTTTCCAGCGACCAGATGAGGTTGGTGACGTTGTCCCTGGTGCAGGCCCAGTCGGTGGATGGCGTACCCGTAGCCGAGGCGGTGGTGTTAGCGACGAGGGCGCCGGTGCAGGCACCGCTGCCGGCCAAATCACCGTTGAAGCACACCTTGGTGTAGTCGAAACCCTTGGCGCCCGCGCCGGTCTTGGTGAGCGTTCCGGCACCCGCGGCGGCGTCGCGCCCAAAGCGACCGTCCTGGCGCGGCTTGGCGGCGGTATCGCCGCTATTGGCCGGCGCGCAGGCGGCAAGGGCAGCGCCATCGTAACAGCTGTCCTGGCCGGTGGGGCCGGCGTCATGCGCGGAGAAGCTGGCGGCGAATAGCAGGACGAACAAAGGAATGCGCGGAAGACGGATCATGGTTTGCGGATCCGGAGATGAGTGAGAGATAGAGGGGCTTGCCCCGAGGGTATTATCGCGGCCAAGGCCGCTCCCACGAGGGGATGCGAACCGGGAGGAAAGGCTTGCCCCCGAGGGTTTCGCGGCCAAGGCCGCTCCTACGGGGGCGAATGTATGAACACAAGGCCCTCGCGCGCCCCGGACGGCGCCGCCCTTCACGGAAAAAAGCCGCGAAGCGGCTGGTTGGCGGCTAAAACCGACCGAGCATATGCCTTACCTGGCTTCATACTTTTCATGGTATTCAGACCTTCAAGTTGCAATTTGCGCTTGCGTGATATTACTTTTCCCTTTTTTCTTCTGTCATCATCCATATGGATGAAATCGATTGAAATCATTTCACGGTGAGAATTTGCTGAAAAGGCCACACTGCGCTCGTTCAAGTCAAACGACTGGCAAAGGGGGGGGCATGGATGACGCGCAGTACGACCTGCTGGTGGGGGCGATTTACCGGGCGGCCCGGCGCTGGAACCCTGATACCAAGGCCGTTTTGAAAGGGCCGCCAGGCATGATTAGGTAAAAGAATGCAGATTCAACAAAACGATCCAGCGATTGCGGCGCAAATTGTTCCGCTGCTGCCTGCCATATATGAAGCCGCGACCAATCCGTCGCGCTGGCTGGATGCCTTTGCGCGGATTGTCCACTTGCTTGGCGGAAATAGTGGACTCATCTTTTCTCATACGGCGACACCGGAGCAGCATGGCATGTGGGTGCCTTATCGGTGCGCCGAGGCGGGCTTGAGGCGCTATTCAGAGCACTATTACGCGTTCGATATCTGGATGCAGCGCGGGCATCAGTTGGGCTTTTTTGTGCCGGGCAATGTCGTAACGGGTGATGATCTGTTGCCTCGCAAGGAATTCCTCGCTTCGGTTTTTTACCGTGAGCACCTTGCGCTGGACGACATTCACGATGTTTGCTTCGGCATTCTGCATGACGGCAGTGAACCCGACATCCCCATCGTGCATGTCGCCATCTACCGCTCCCATGCAATGCCCCCATTCGGCGAAACCGAAAAGGTGCTGCTGGCTGCTTTAACCTCCCATCTCCGGGAGGCAACCCGTACCGGTTTCCGTATCGCCGCGCTCGAACGGCGGGTCGGCGTCATGCAGTCCGCCGTGGAAACCATATCACCCGCCTTGGTGCTACTCGATGCGCAGGGAAGAGTGGTATTCGTCAACAGCACGGCGCAGGCCATCCTGGCAGCGAACAATGGCCTGGAAATAGTGGCAGGCAAACTGGCCGTCGAAGGGGAACGACAAAGCAGGCTCGATGCCTTGCTAATGGTTTCTCCGGCGGAAGAGCGGATGCTCAAGATAACGCACTCTTCCGGGAGGTCCGGCGTATGGCTGATCCGGGTGCCGATGCTGCTGGAAGGCAACGCACCGCCGGATGCACGGCGCCCCGCTATCGCTCTGATGATTCATGACCCGGCAGAGCTCGATACGCTTGATTTTAAAGGCTTCGCAAAAGTCCATGGTTTGACTCCCGCGGAGACGCGCATAACGAATCTGCTGCTTGAACATATGTCGCTTCCGCCAATCTCGCAGGAGCTTGGCGTCAGCATCAATACAGTCCGTAGCCAGTTGCGTTCCATTCTGGAAAAAACGGGTGCGCGGCGGCAGGCTGAGTTGGTGAGGATGCTTTCATCATGGCCGCGCCGGATGGGTTAACGCCACAAGCCTGACGATGCCCGGTGGCCCCGGCTTCGGAAAATCGTCCAATGCGCAGATTAGCTGCATGAGGCATGGCGGCAATGTTAATGGCATCCCCGGCTTATGGGGAATTCATCGCGGCCAAGGCCGCTCCTACAGGGGGACCCGAACCAGTAGGAGGGGGCTTGCCCCCGATGGGGTTCACGCGGCCAAGGCCGCTCCTGCAACCCTTGCCGCTCTCGCGCGCAGCCCTGAGACTCGCGTCATAGCTGACAAACGGATAATCGGGCGGCGGGTCGGCCAGCGCTGTCGTTGCCCACGATACGCTGGCTGCCAGCAGCATCCAGATCGGTTCATTCCGTCCTCCTCGTCCACACAGCCTGCATTCTGCTAAATTCAGGTACTCGCGCAACTCTCTTTTATGACCACATGACCCACGACTCCATCCGCATCGGCCTCGTATCCATCAGCGACCGCGCCAGCAGCGGCGTCTACGAGGACAAAGGCCTGCCCGCACTCGAAGCCTGGTTCGGCGAGGTGCTGGCCAACCCGGCGGAATTCGTCACCCGGCTGATTCCCGACGAGCAGGCAGGGATCGAGGCGACGCTGATCGAGCTGGCCGACATTGAGCGCTGTTCGCTCATCCTCACCACCGGCGGCACCGGCCCGGCGCCGCGCGACGTTACCCCGGAGGCGACGCTGGCGGTGGCGCACAAGGTGCTGCCTGGCTTCGGCGAGCAGATGCGCGCGGTGTCGCTGAAGTACGTGCCGACCGCGATCCTGTCGCGCCAGGTCGGGGTGACCCGCGGCGCCAGCCTGATCCTCAACCTTCCGGGACAGCCCAAGGCGATCAAGGAAACGCTCGACGGCATCTTCGCCGCCGTGCCCTACTGCATCGACCTGATCGGCGGGCCGTATCTCGAAGCGCGCCCGGAAACGATCGCGGTGTTTCGCCCCAAATCTGCGCTGCGGCCACCGGCATGACGGCGATTTTCGATGCGCTGGCGCGCGCCTTGCGCGATCTGTTCAGCCTGCGGGTGCTGTGGATGGTGGTGTGGCCGATGCTGGTCGCCCTGCTGCTGTGGCTGGCGCTGGGCGTGACGCTCTGGGGGACGTTCTCCGGCTGGATTGAACTGGGGCTCGACGCCATCGGCATCCAGACCTGGCTGGCCGAGGTCGAACCGCGGTGGATTGCCCACGGCATCCAGGCGCTGTTGCATTTCATTCTGTTCGTGCCGCTGGTGATGCTGACCGCGCTCGTCATCACCGCGCTGTTCGGCATGCCCGCGCTGGTCCGGTTGGTGGCGGAACGCGACTACCCCCAGCTCAAGCGCGAAAACGGCGGCGGCCTGGTCGGCAGCCTGTGGAATGCGGTTGTCGCGATCGCCTTGTTCGTTGGCCTGTGGCTGGCGACCCTGCCGCTGTGGCTGATCGGCATCGGCATGATCATGCCCTTCGTCGCTGCGGCGTACCTGAACCAGCGCCTGTTCCGCTACGACGCCATCGCCGAGCACGCCAGCGCCGACGAAATGACGACGCTGTTCAGGCAGGAACGCGGCGGCTGGTGGGGTTTGGGTGTGCTGACCGGGCTGGTGCAGTTCATCCCGCTGCTCAATCTGCTGGGGCCGGTGCTGGCCGCGCTGGCCTTCATCCACTTCGGCCTGGCGCGTCTCGAACGGCAACGCTCGGTCAATCAGCCGAACCGAAACGCCGTTTGAAGCCCTCGTCGAAATTGATTTCCCGTGCGGTCATGGCGCCGATCACGCACTGTTCCAGGCTGGGCGGCATCACCACCCGGCCGGCTCTACTCACCAGACGCCCGGCCATGATTTCGGCCTGATGCCGCGGCAGGTGCGGCGGCAATTCAGGTTCGGCATAGCCCTGCGGATAGATCGGCATTCCCCCGGCGGCGTATTTGTCCGTCGCCCCCAGCGTGTGCAGCAACTCGTGAGCGATGACGATATTGTTTTGATGCCTCTGCCCGGGGTCGGCGAACGCATGCACCACCCCGATCAGGCCTTTCTGCAGGCCCAGCGAATGCTCCAGCGCGACGTTGCCCTGCGGCACGTGATACAGCACGAAGAGCTTGATCGTGCCCAGTTGCGGCAACCGCGAATCCGACTGCCGGTACACCCACCAGCGCAACTGCAAGCTCCAGAACACCGTCTTCAGAACGCTGCCGTCGCGCGGTGGTGCCGGCGGTTTCTGCTTCAGTTCCGGCAGCAGGGTGACCCGAATGGCCGGCGACTGCTTCACCCCATATCGCTCGATCTCGCGTTCCAGAAAGGCATTGATATCGTCAAAGTCGCTGGCCTGAAGCAAACGGATTGCCCTGGCCGCCTTCGGCGAACCATCGCCGTTGATCGGAATCACGACCACATCCAGCGGCGCCCGCCAGGAACGCACCATGGTCTGTTCCAGCCAGGTCAGGCCCGCCGCAGCGGCCAGCACGCCGAGCAGCAGCAGAATACGAAGTCGGCGAAATGTCATGGTTGCGCGGGCAGAGTCAGGGGCCTGTTCTTAACGGCGAGGCCCCACCCGGCTTGAATCCCCATCAAGGTGAACGGCAGCCGGAGCGGTCTCAACTGCCGGCACAGGCTCGACCGCCGGTTTTTTGCCCACCCCCAGGCTCATCTTGCTGCCCACCAGGTGGTCCTTGGCGGTCTGTTGGGCGGGCGCGGCGATGCTGACGCGCCCGCTGTCGAATCCTCGCCCGACCAGGGCATCGCGCATGGCCTGGCCGCGCGCCTCGGCGAGTTTGACGAGGGCATCGTCGCCGATTGTCGTCTGCTGGGTGAGACGCTCCAGCAGTTCGGCATGGAAAGCGGAGGCGGGGCCGGTGTCACGGGTCTTGAAGCGGCGGCCGAGCCGCTCGATGAATTCACTTTCCAGTACCCGTGCGGCGGCACCCGCGCCCTTGTCACGAAAGGTTTCGCGCAGCTTCCTGTAGTCCTCTTTACCGGCGCGCTCGGCGTAGCGGTCTTCCAGCCAAGTCTGAATTGTGTAATTGTTCACGTCCACCGGGCCGGGCGCTTCGCCGGGGACGAGCTTGATGCCGGCAACGGTGCCGGCTTCGCGGCGCAGGGCGAGTTCCTGCAAGGCGCGCCGGTCGGCCTTGGGGTCATAGCCCGGCTCCAGGGTCAGGGTCAGCGCGGGCCGCTTGGCGAGCGCCTCGACAATGGTTTTGAGTTTTTCCTGTTCGGGCGGCATAAGCGCGCTGCTGCCGGGATCGAAGTCGATGGCTTCAAGCTTTTCCGTGCTGATGCCGAGCAGCTTGCCCAATGCGCGGAAGGGCGCGGTCACCAGCCTGGTCAGCACGTTAACGATGGCTTTCCAGATAATTTTCCCGTAGCTGAACTGCGGGTCGTCGAGACTGCCGGTGACCGGCAGGTCGAGGTCGATGATGCCATTGCTGTCTTCCAGCAGGGCGATGGCAAGATCGAGCGGCAGCTTGATCGCGTTCGAGCTGTCGACCCGCTCGCCGAGCTGAAGCCTGGTGATCACGAACTTGTTGTCGCCTCCAAGCTGGCGCTGCTTGATCTTGTATTCGAGGTCAACCGAGAGCTTGCCGGAATCGATCTTGCGCCCGGCGAACTTGCCCGAATACGGCGTCAGATTGGTCATTTCCAGGTTGCGGAAAGTGAGCTTGAGGTCGGTGAAATCGGTTGCCCGGAACGGCTGGATCGAGCCGCGTATGCGCGCCGACCCGAAGTCGTCGACCTTGCCGTCGAGTTCCACCAGCGCCATCGTTGCCGGGTCGTTGGAAAGCCCGGCCACCACGCCGCCAAGATCGTACATGCGCGTGCCGAATTGCGGCGTCAGCGAGAAGTCGGCGAATTCCACATTCGCGCCGACGATGCGCAGGCGTTCGATGGACAGCGGGAACGCGGCGGCTTGAGTGGAGGTTTCAGGCTTGGCCGCGGGCTTGTTCGACGCCGATGTCCTCAGGATGCGCTGCAGGTTGATCGACTTGTCCTCGAAAATGATGACCTTGCCGAAGGGGTTCAGCGCCACCAGTTCGTTCATGCGCAGGCGATTGGGGCCAAGCTTCACTTCCAGGCTGTCGGACGACAACCGCTTCCAGCCAAGGAAGGCTTCCTCTGTTTCCTCTTCGGTGATCGCCAGATCGTCGACCACGAAGCCGCCGTCATAATCCAGTTTCATGCCCGACCTTCCCCGCGCAAACGTCAGCTTGCCGCGGGTCGATGCCGCGCCCGAATGCAGGTTGAGCCGGGCGAACCGGTTGACGTAGGGAGCAAACGGTTGCAGCGACAGCCCCGCCAGCTTGAGGTCGAGCCGGCCCGAAGCCTTGCCGGGGATGACCGTGCCGCTGGCATCGAACCGGCCGCCCTGCTTGAGCTCGAAGCCGGCTTCCAGCGGCACTGCCTTGTTCATGTCCAGGCTGAGGTCTTTCAGGATGATGAAGCCCTTGGCGACATGGGCGTTGACCGGCCTGGGAGGAGATTGGTCGACGATGTCGACTTCGAGGCCATTGAGGCTGAGGCGCGCGAGCTGAATGTCGAACGGCTTAACTGCTTTCGTGACCAGCCGTTCAGGGGCAACGGCAGGCGCACCGGGCGCCTTTTGCAGGATATCGGCCCAATTGAGGCTCTTTTTCTTGTCCAGCGTGACGCTGGTCTTGGCCCCATTCAGTTCCAGCGCCTCGATATCGAGCCGGTTTTCCGCGAGCTTCATTCCCGCGTTGACCAGCGCCGCGTGCTGCAACTCCGCCACTGGTTGCGACCCCGACAGCAGCCGGACCGGGCCCAGCGCGGCGTTCACCGGGCCGACTTCAATGGCAGTCTTGGCGCCCACTTCGCCGGTCAGCGCCGCGGTCAGGCCGAAGCCCTCTGCAGCGAGGCCAAGCGGCGTGGCAAAGCCCTGATCGGTGAAACTCGCCGCCCAATCGGCCAGCTTGATTTCGCGCACGCCGATTTTCCACGGGGCGATGGGCGCCGCGGTTTTCGGATTCGCCGGTTTCGGCGCCACGCCGTTTCCCGCCACGGCAAACAAGGTCTGCCAGTCGAGCATGCCCTTGACGTCGCGGGTCGCCGCGAACTTGCCGCCGACCAGGCTCACGCCCGCCACCTGGACCTCGCGTTTGGCCAGATCCAGACTGGCATTGCTGACGCGCGCTTCGGTGAGCTGCAGCACCGGTTCCCCGCCGCCGCGCGGCGCCAGCGCCAGGTCCTTCACGATCAGGTTGGCGCCGTTGACTTGCAGCCAGGGCACATTCTCGCCGGTTTTATCCTGCACCATGGCGAAGCGGTAGCGCAGTCCGGCAGCGAGCGTGCCGGACGGCAATTCGAAATTGCGCGGGCTCTTGATCACTCGCAGCAGATTGGTCAGCCGCACGCCCTCCAGCCCGACCTCGCCGCTTGAAGCGACGGGATTCAGCCCGACATCGCCCTTCCATTTGAGGGTGCCACCCTGCTCCGGCAGCTTGGCCGCGACCTGATAGTCGCCGCGATCCTCGGGCAGGGTCGAGAGGCCTTCGAGCTCGATCCCGAGCGGTTCCAGCGCGACCGTGAACGGAGTTCCCGGGCGATTGGCGTCGACATAGGTGATGTGCCCCTTGTCGATTTTGATGTGGTCGATCAGCACCCGCGCGATCATGTCCGAGGGCGGCTCCTTGTCTTCCTGCAGCTTGGCGACCAGTTCAGCCCAGTTGAGCTTGCCGCCACGCCGCACCTCGACCGTGGTGTGCGGCTGATCGAGCTGGATGTCCCGAATGCGCCAGGCCAAGCGAAACAACCCGGTGGTGTCGAGGTTGACGTATAGCCGCTCGAAACTCGCCAGCGGCGCGCCGCTTCTCTCAGCCAGCTTGAGACCCTCGACCGTGGCTTCGAGGGTGAGGGGATTGAACTTGACCTGCTGCGCGCTCAGCTGGCTGGCAAGCTTGTTCTCGCCGACCCAGGGCAGCAGCTTCTGCGCCAGCGGATTGACCAGGAAAAAACCGAACGCCAGATACAGGGCGAACAGCCCGGCAACGATCAGGAACGGCAGACTCAGTGCGATCTTGACGACACGTCCCCACATGCGGCTTCTCCCGGTTCAAATTCCTTTTATCCGCGAAGCGCGCGAAGGGACGCGAAGAACACCCTTCAAGATTTTCCTTCGCGTCCCTTCGTGTCTCTTCGCGGATCAGTCCTTTTTCTGCATCGCCTCGCGGATCACCCGGAATATCTCGCGGAAAGCCTTCGGCGGCTTGTTGCGCGCGGCCTCGTCGCGCGCATTGCGAATGACCTGCCGCAGATGCGTGGCGTCGGTGTCGGGGTAATTGTTCAGAAACAGCGTCAGCGCCTCGTTGTCGGCGATCAGCTTCTCGCGCCATTTCTCGGCTTGGTGCAGCTTGGCGGTTTCCGCCGCCGAGGCGCCGTTGAAGGCGTCGATCTGGGCTTGGATCGGCACCGGGTCGACGCTGCGCATCAGCTTGCCGATGTATTGCTTCTGCCGCCGCAGTGCGCTGTTCTGGGTGATCTTGCGGCAGGCGGCCACCGCCGTACGCAGTTCTTCGGGCAACTCGATACGCTTGAATTGCGCGTCGGGCAGTTTGACCAACTGCGTACCCAGATCCTGCAGGGCCTCGACCTCGCGCTTCTTCTGGCTTCTGCTGGGGCCGTCATAGACGTCATCGGGGTCGAATTCCAACTTTGCATCGGGGTCGATCAGGCGCACGGCGGGTCTTTCGGTTGCTGTTATTATCGTCATTGTAGTTTCTGCCATGCAAAACATGCTGACCCGAAACATAATGCGCCCCACTTTCCTTTTGTAAGCCGACATGTCCCGCTCCCAATTCAGCTATACCCGCGACCAGCTCATAACCCTCTCCCGCATCGTCATCGAGCACGCCGCCCGGCAGGGCGCAACCGCCGCCGACACCGAGATTTCCGAAGGTGTCGGCCAGAACGTCAGCGTGCGCCAGGGCGAGATCGAAACCATCGAGTACAACAAGGACAAGGGCGCCGGCGTCACCGTCTACATCGGCCAGCGGCGCGGCCATGCCTCGACCTCCGACCTGTCGGAAGCGGCCCTGAAAAGCGCGGTGGAGAAGGCGCTGACCATCGCCCGCTACACCGCCGAGGACGAAGCCGCCGGACTGCCCGATGCCGACAAACTGGCGAAAGCCGTGCCCGACCTTGACCTCTACCACCCGTGGGCGCTCACCGTCGAAGAAGCGGCCGAGCGCGCCCAGGCCTGCGAGGCGGCGGCGCTGGCGGTGGACAAGCGGCTGACCAACTCCGAAGGCGCCGGCGTCAGCCTGCACGCCTCGCAGTTCATCTACGCCAACAGCCTCGGCTTCTGCAACGGCTACGCCGGCTCGCGCCACGGCATGTCGGTCGCGGTGATCGGCGAGGACAAGGGCGGAATGCAGCGCGACTACTGGTACACCAGCGCCCGCAATGCCAACGATCTGGACTCCGCCGAAAACGTCGGTCGCATCGCCGGCGCCCGCACGGTGCGCCGGCTCGACGGCCGCAAGCTCGACACCCGCACCTGCCCGGTGATTTTCGAGGCGCCGATCGCCACCGGCCTGATCGGCAACTTCGTCGCCGCGGTCTCCGGCGGCAGCCTCTACCGCAAGTCGTCCTTCCTGCTCGACAGCCTCGGCAAGCAGGTGTTCGCGCCGCTGGTGACCATCCGCGAGCAGCCCTTCATTCCGGGCGGTCTCGGCAGCGCGCCTTTCGACAGCGAAGGCGTCGCCTGCCTCGAACGCGACATCGTCAAGGACGGCATATTGCAGGGCTATTTCCTGTCGACCTACTCGGCGAAAAAACTCGGCATGACGACCACCGGCAACGCCGGCGGCAGCCACAACCTGATCGTCACCCCCGGCGAGCACGACCTCGACGGCCTGCTGAAACAGATGGGCACGGGGCTGCTGGTCACCGAACTACTCGGCCACGGCGCCAACATGGTCACCGGCGACTACTCGCGCGGCGCCGCCGGCTTCTGGGTGGAAAACGGCGAAATCCAGTACCCGGTCGAGGAAGTCACCATCGCCGGCAACCTGGCCGACATGTTCAAGGGCATCGTCGCCATCGGCCGCGACATCGAGCGGCGCAGCTCGAAGCAGGTCGGTTCGATCCTGATCGACAGGATGACGGTGGCGGGCAACTGAGATGCATGCCGCCAGCCGCTTTTTCATCGCGGTTTGCGTTGCTTTTCTTCTCGCCGCGTGCGACCGCGCGCCGACGCTGCCCAAGCTCGACTCGCACGACGTCATCGTCGCCTTCGGCGACAGCCTCACCCACGGCACCGGCGCCAGTGAAGACACAGCCTATCCCGCCGTGCTGGAAACGCTGACCGGCCGCACCGTGATCAACGCCGGGGTGCCCGGCGACACCACCAGTTCAGCCCTGCAGCGCCTGCCGGCGGTGCTGGCCGAGCACGAGCCGCGACTGGTGCTGCTATGCCTGGGCGGCAATGACATGCTGAGAAAACAGCCCGAATCCGCCACCGAAAACAACCTGCGCCTGCTGGTTCAGACCATCCGCGCCAGCGGCGCCGAGGTCATGCTGATCGGCGTACCCGAACCCAAACTGTTCGGCGGCGCACCGGATTTCTACGGTCGTGTTGCCGAGGACATGGGGCTGCCGCTGGAGCAGGACATCTTCAGCGACGTGCTGAAGGACAACCGCCTCAAGTCCGATCCCATCCACGCCAACGCCGCCGGCTACCGCGTGGTTGCCGAGCGGCTGGCCGAATTCCTGCGTGAGGCGGGGGCGCTGTGAATCAAAAACATTTCATCCGCGAAGGACGCGAAGAAACGCGAAGGAAAACCCTTGAGCATTTCTTCGCGTTTCTTCGCGTCCTTCGCGGATAAAAAAGGTTTCCCCGCATGAAACCCCTCCTCACCCTCGCCCGCCTGATCGACGCGCTGACCGAACGCATCGGCCGTGTCGCCATCTGGCTGGTGCTCGCCGCCACGCTGATTTCGGCGGGCAACGCACTGGTCCGCTATACGCTCGGCGAAAGTTCCAACGCCTGGCTGGAAATCCAGTGGTATCTGTTCGGCGCGATGTTCCTGCTGGGCGCGGGCTATACGCTAAAGCACAACGGCCATGTGCGCATCGACATTTTTTACAACTTGCTGGGGCCGCGCGGGCAGGCCTGGATCGATCTCGTCGGCGGCCTGCTGTTCCTGCTGCCGATGGCGCTGCTGCTGGCCTGGCTGGCCTGGCCGATGTTTCATGAGGCCTGGATCACGCAGGAGCACTCACCCGACGCCGGCGGCCTGCTGCGCTGGCCGGTGAAGCTGCTGCTGCCGCTGGGCTTCGGCCTGCTCGCCCTGCAGGGCGTGGCCGAGGTCATCAAGCGCGCCGGCGTGCTGAGCGGGCATCTGGAACTGCCGCGCGAAACGCCGGAGGAGGAAGTCTGATGGACGCCGGAATCCTGGCGCCGCTGATGTTCCTCGGCCTGGTGGTTTTCCTGCTGCTGGGCTATCCGGTGGCGTTCGCGCTCGCCGCCAACGGCCTCTTGTTCGCCGGCATCGGCATTGCTTCCGGCCTGTTCGACGTCTCGCTGCTGCACGCGCTGCCCGAGCGGGTCTACGGCATCGTCGCCAACCCGACGCTGCTCGCCATCCCCTTCTTCGCCTTCATGGGGCTGATCCTCGAACGCTCCGGCATGGCCGAGAACCTGCTCGACACCATCGGCCAGCTGTTCGGCTCCTTGCGCGGCGGCCTCGCCTACGCGGTGATCCTGGTCGGCGGACTGCTCGCCGCCACCACCGGCGTGGTCGCCGCCACCGTCATCGCGATGGGGCTGATCTCGCTGCCGGTGATGCTGCGCTACGGCTACGACAAGCGGCTGGCGTCCGGCGTCATCGCCGCATCCGGCACGCTGGCGCAGATCGTGCCGCCGTCGCTGGTGCTGATCGTGCTGGCCGACCAGCTCGGCGCCTCGGTCGGCGACATGTACAAGGGCGCGTTGATTCCGGGTCTGGCGCTGGTCGGGTTGTACCTGCTCTACGTGTTCGGCGTGACGCTGTTCCGGCCCGACGCCGCCCCCGCCATGCCCGCCTCGGCCCGCACCCTGCATGGTTCGGCGCTGCTGCTACGGGTGCTGACGACGCTGCTGCCGCCGCTGCTGCTGATCTTCCTGGTGCTCGGCACCATCTTCATCGGCGTCGCCACCCCGACCGAGGGCGGCGCGATGGGCGCGGCCGGCGCGCTGCTGCTGGCGCTGGCGCGCGGGCGCTTGAGCCGTCTGCAGCTGACGCAGGCAATGGACAGCACCACCAAGCTCACCACCTTCGTCGTCTTTATCCTGATCGGCTCGACCATTTTCACCCTGGTGTTCCGCGGGCTCGACGGCGATGTCTGGGTCGAGCACCTTTTCAACCAGCTGCCCGGCGGCGTGCTCGGCTTCCTCATCGTGGTCAACCTGATGGTGTTCACGCTGGCGTTCTTCCTCGACTTCTTCGAGATTGCCTTCATCGTGGTGCCGCTGGTCGGTCCCATCGCCACCAAGCTCGGCATCGATCCGATCTGGTTCGGCGTGATGCTCGCGGTCAACATGCAGACCGCCTTCATGCATCCGCCGTTCGGCTTCGCCCTGTTCTACCTGAAGAGCGTCGCGCCGAAGTCGATCCGCACCTCCGACATCTACTGGGGCGCGATTCCTTTCCTCGTCATCCAGCTGTTCATGGTCGCCGTGGTGCTGGCTTTCCCGCAGGTGGTGCTGCGCGACGCGCCGCCCGACGCCAGCAGCGTCACCGAAATCCCCATCGACGTCGACCCCGACGCCTACTACCTGCCGGCCGAGTGGCGCTGAGCCCGGTTTTCCGGTTTCCGCCCCGGCCTGGAAACATGAGAAAATGAACGGCTTCACGCTTCGCCTGTCAGATGCGCGTCAATCGTCAACTTCACACTCCAGGGACCGAATCCATGAGCCAACTCATCATTGAAGACCTCGTCGCCGGCAACGGCGCCACCGCCACCGCCGGCCAGCACGTGTCGGTGCATTACACCGGCTGGCTCACCAACGGCCAGAAATTCGACTCCAGCGTCGACCGCAACGATCCCTTCGAATTTCGCCTCGGCGCGGGCCAGGTCATCCCCGGCTGGGATCAGGGCGTAGCCGGCATGCAGATCGGCGGCAAGCGCAAGCTGACCATTCCGCCGGAACTGGGCTACGGCACACGAGGCGCCGGCGGCGTCATCCCGCCGAACGCGACGCTGGTGTTCGAAGTGGAACTGCTGGCGGTCAAGTAAATCCTTTTTTGTCCGCGAAGTACGCGAAGGACCGCCAAGAAACTCTTCTAGGCTTTTCCTTCGCGCCACTTCGCGTCCTTCGCGGATAAATTCCTGTCATGACCCAGCCCCTGTTTTCCCACCGCAAGCACTGGGCGACACGCCTCGGCACCGCCCCGTTCCTGCCGATGTCGCGCGCCGAGATGGCCGCGCTCGGCTGGGACGCATGCGACGTAATTCTCGTCACCGGCGACGCCTACATCGACCATCCCAGCTTCGGCATGGCGCTGGTGGGGCGACTGCTGGAAGCGCAGGGCTACCGCGTCGGCATCATCAGCCAGCCCGACTGGCATTCTGCCGACGCCTTCCGCGCGCTCGGCCAGCCGACGCTGTACTTCGGCGTCACCGCGGGCAACATGGATTCGATGGTCAACCGCTACACTTCCGAGCGCAAGACCCGCTCCGACGACGCCTATACGCCCAACGGCGAACCCAACAAGCGCCCCGACCGCGCCGTCACGGTCTATGCGCAACGCTGCCGCGAAGCCTTCCCCGGCACCCCGGTGATCATCGGCTCGATCGAGGCGTCCTTGCGCCGCATCGCGCATTACGACTACTGGTCGGATACCGTGCGCCGCTCGGTGCTGCCGGACTCCAAGGCCGACCTGCTGATTTTCGGCAACGCCGAGCGTGCGCTGCTGGAGGTCACCCACCGTTTGGCCAAGGGCGAAAAGATCGGCGACATCCGCGACCTGCGCGGCACCGGCTTCATGGCGGCGCGCGACTGGCTGCCCCCCCCCCTCCCCAACCCTCCCCCGCTTGCGGGAGAGGGGGCAAACCAGCCGTGGATCGAAGTGCTCTCGACCGAGCTCGACACCCCCGGCGCCATCGACGCCCACGTCGACCCCTACGCTTTCCTCCCCTCCCCCGCAAGCGGGGGAGGGGCTGGGGGAGAGGGGCGCGGCACCACCGCGCACGCAAGCGGGGAAGGGGCTGGGGGAGAGGGAGCATCGGACGATGGAGAGGGGAAAACGCCTGCTCAGGCTCGCCCGCTCCCTGCCGAACTGCTCGAACACGCCCGCGAACTGCGCGCTCACCAAACTGACGCCGAACAGCTCATCTGGGGCGTCCTGCGCGCCAAACGCTTCCTCGGCTACAAATTCCGCCGCCAGCACCCGGTCGAACCGTACATCCTCGACTTCTATTGCGATGAACTGAAACTCGCGATCGAACTGGATGGCGGGCAACACGCCGAACAGCAGCCCTACGACGCACACCGGACTCGCGCGCTGGAGGCTCGGGGAATTCGCGTTTTGCGGTTCTGGAATAACGATGTGCTGACTCAGACGGAAGCCGTGCTGGAGGGTATCTATCAGGCGACGTTAACTGCACAATCCCCCACTCCCCTAGCCCCATCCCCGGACCTCGTCTCCCTCACCCCAACCCTCTCCCAGGGGGAGAGGGGGCAAACGTCAACCCCAAACACATCAACGGGGGAGGGGAACATGCAGCCGCTTCGGTTCGTGCCCAGGGCCGAGCGCCTCGCCGCCAAGCAGGAAGTGCGCGCGCGCACCGTAATCCGCCTGCCCGACTACGACCAGGTGAAGAACAACCCGTCGCTGTACGCCCATGCCTCGCGCGTGCTCCACCTCGAATCCAACCCCGGCAATGCCCGGGCGCTGCGGCAGGCGCACGGCGAGCGCGACGTCTGGCTCAACCCGCCGCCGATCCCGCTCACCACGCCGGAAATGGACGCGGTGTACGACCTTCCCTACGCGCGGGCGCCGCACCCGAGCTACGGCGACGCCAAGATTCCCGCATGGGAGATGATCCGCTTCTCGATCAGCATCATGCGCGGCTGCTTCGGCGGCTGCACCTTCTGCTCGATCACCGAGCACGAGGGCCGCATCATCCAGAGCCGCTCGGAGGATTCGGTAATCCGCGAGATCGAGGCGATCCGCGACAAGACGCCCGGCTTCACCGGCGTCATCTCCGACCTCGGCGGGCCGACCGCCAACATGTACCGCATGGCGTGCAAGTCGAAAACCATCGAGAGTGCCTGCCGCCGCCTCTCCTGCGTGTTCCCCGATGTCTGCGAAAACATGCTGACCGACCACACGCCGCTGATCCACATGTACCGTCGCGCGCGCGCGCTTCCCGGCGTCAAGAAAATCCTCATCAGCTCGGGCCTGCGCTACGACCTCGCGGTGCGCTCGCCGGAATACGTGAAGGAACTGGTGCAGCACCACGTCGGCGGTTATCTCAAGATCGCCCCCGAGCACACCGAGGCCGGTCCGCTGTCGAAGATGATGAAGCCCGGCATCGGCGCCTACGACCGCTTCAAGGAAATGTTCGAGGCCGCCTCGAAGGCGGTCGGCAAGAAGCAGTACCTGATCCCCTACTTCATCGCCGCCCACCCCGGCACCACCGACGAGGACATGCTCAATCTCGCGCTGTGGCTGAAGAAGCACGACTTCCGCCTCGACCAGGTGCAGACCTTCCTGCCCACACCGATGGCGCTGGCGACGACCATGTACCACACAGGGAAGAACCCGCTGAAGAAAGTACTGGGCGGCAAGGGCGAATCGGTCTCGGTCGTCAAGCAGGGCCGCACCCGGCGCCTGCACAAGGCCTTCCTGCGCTACCACGACGCGGACAACTGGCCGCTGCTGCGCGAGGCGCTGAAGGAAATGGGCCGCGAAGACCTGATCGGCAACAGCAAGAAACACCTCATCCCGCTGTACCAGCCCGCCGGCACCGGCAAGCAGCCGGAAGGCACGCGCACGCCGCGCGCTGAAGACAAACACACCAAGCCCGGCGTTGCCAAACCCGGTTCAGACAAACCCCACGGCGCCAGGCCGAAACCGGGTAAACCGGCGCCGTCGAAGTCGGCCCAGCCGAAGCCGGACGCCAAACCCGCTGCGGGCAAGCCCGCGCCCGCCAGCCGCAGCCGCCCGCCGCAAGTGCCCAAGCACCCGCTTAGCCAGCGCCGAGGCGGCGGCAAGGCCCGGTAATACTTGTGGGAGGGGCGCCCTCGCCCCGAATTTCGCACCGTTACAATCACCAACCATTCGGGGCGAGGCGCCCCTCCTACACATGACCACGCCCAGCGATATCCTCCGCGCCAAGCTCAACCTCGAAACCGCCCAGCTCGCCTGGCCCGAACTCGAACGCCACTTTGCACGCGGTGACGTCGTCAAGGTCGCCGTTGGCGTGGACCTGATCGACGCGGCCCTGCATATCGCCGAGAACGATGCGGCGACCGTCGAAGCCTGGCTGGCGGATGGCCGCATCGCGCGCGCCGACATGCACGACGCCGAGGGCTGGCATGCGCGCCAGCCGATGTTCTGGGCAGTGGTGGTGGCGCCGTGGGTGCTGGTGCAGGAAGCCACCCATTGACGCCGTCATCGCGAGCCGCGAAGCGGCGCGGCGATCCAGTCGCTTGCGTTCGCCGACTGAAACGCTGGATTGCTTCACTCTGCTCGCAACGACAAGAAACTCACCCCCCTACCTGTTTAGCCGCATCGACTCGAACATAATAAAAAGCCCGCCGAAGCGGGCTTTTTTACGTCGGGCGTACCGCTCAAGCCGTCAGGCTGTCCTTCACCCGCATCAACCGCGCACGGGCTTCGGTTGCGACGCCGTGCACGGCGGTGTTGGGAACCAGCTTGACCATGATGCCGGGGTCGAGGAAGGACACGGTCACCTTGCCGTCGGCTTCCTCGCGCACCACGACGTTGCACGGCAGCAGCATGCCGACATCGGGCTCGGCGCTGATGGCCTGGTTTGCCAAGGGCGGATTGCAGGCGCCGAGGATGCGGTAGGGACGCATGTCGACGTCGAGCTTGGCTTTCATGGTGCTCTTCACGTCAATGTCGGTCAGCACGCCGAAGCCTTCGGCTTTCAGCGCGACGGTGACCTTCTCGATAGCTGCGTCAAAGGGGCCGCTGATCTGGGTGTCGAATCCGTATTCGCTCATGGGTTTACTCCTGGGTCGGGTTGTTTCAATGGCGGCATTTTACCTGCCCTGCCCGGCCAGCGGCACGTTGGGCTTCAATTCATCCAGTCCAAACGACGCTACAGGCTCACTTCGCCGCCCCATGGCATTCCACCCCCTCCAGCACGCGCCGCATGTTGCGCCAGTGCGACCCTTCCCAGTACACGCGCCCGCACACGTCGCAGGTGCTGAAGCGCTCGTAGTTTTCCCGCACTCTCAGCGGCAACCGATCCAGCACGCTGGCCTTGTCGACAGGACGCAGCGGGGCATTGCAGTGCAGGCACAGCGTAAAGGGCCGGGCGCTGCGCGCCAGATCGAATCGCTCGGCGACCTCGCGCAGCTGCGCCTCCGATTTCAGCGCATGCACATAGCATCCGCATGTCACCGCGCGCCGCTTCAGCAACTCGCGGTCGCGCGTCAGCACGATGCGGCCTTCCTCGCCGGCAATCGCCGCAATTTCGTCATCCTGAAAATGGTTGTCATACAGCGTGTCGAATCCCAGCATCCGCAGCATGTGGGCCAGCCCGCCCAGGTGCGCGTCGGCCACGAAGCGCATCTCCCCCAACGGCGTATCGCGCACCCGCAAGAGCGGCGTCACATCCACCGCCTCGAAGCGGGGATACACCTCCACCCGGTCGCCGTCCTCGATCTGCCGGCTGAAGTCCGACGAGACTCCGTTCACCAGGATCAGCTCGACCTCGGTGTGCGGCACCCCCAGCGCCTCGATCATGTGCTTGGTGGTCGCCGCCTGCGCGCACGGCACGGTGAACGCCAGCCCGCGCCGGGCCGGCGCCAGGAAGTCGTTCAGTTCTTCATGAAAGCGGAAAGTGGCGTCGACCAGATGGCGACTATTGTCGCCATTTGCAGCCGTCCGGAAAACCCGGTCAATTCAACATGGTCGCAGCAGGAATGCCGGTTACCGACACCCCCGGCAAAGAAACTCGAAGCTGACCCCTTTTGGCCAGTCGAATTTCATGCTCCACTCCTATTGATCGAATTTGTTGTTACCAAGAATTTCGATATTGCGCGTCGATATGCCTGTTGGCCCTCCCTCAAGCACATTCCCGCAAGCGTCAAAAACGTAAAAAAATCGGTCGTCTCCAGATTGAACATTCAGGATGACCGTGATCTGTTGATAGCCAAACAGCCATCTGAAAATCGTTCGAGTTTCTCTCCAATCTACTTTTGCAAATCCGGGCCGTTTGCGGTTCGCCTCGATATCTTCCTGCCAGCGCTCGAAACTTTCGAGGGAGGAGTTTACATAGCCGGGGCTTTTAGTTGGCGGGTGTCCGGGGTTCTCCAATGCCCATCTCGTTTGCGTTCTGAGCTGCTCTTTCATACCCCACGCAAGCAAGGCTTCCGATACCCTGATGAATTCCGCATCGCTGATATATCGGTTCTGTGCCGCGCAATATCCCGGCGGATCAGCCGTGACATATTTGTAGCCAAAGAATACGGCGAGACAGACAGCGCCGATCAGCGCGGTGGTTTTCAGGAAGGACATGCCGCTTCTTTCCAAGCCGCTTCATTCGCCACCCAACCCTTCACCAGTACTTTGCTTCTACTGCGATACAGACCGCCCAGGTCGGCTTCGGTCTGGTCGCCCCACACCAAGTCATTCCCGTGCCCTGCATCCACGAAGTCGTCGCCGTTTTGCGCCAGCACCCAGTCGTCGCCGTTGCCCGTGTAAATGATGTCGGAGGATTCGGGACTGGTTTTGACGGCTTCGGGGTGGATAAACCACGCCTCTTGCCAGTGCATGATGTGCTGGTCGCCGGTCAGCCCATTCTCCGGCGTCATGGGGATGATTTCTCTCACCACGTCCCAGGAGTTGTTCCCCGAGACAATAACCACATGACCGTCGCCGACGATGTTGTCGTCTCCG
>JAUPLV010000099.1 GCA_030836725.1 Pseudomonadota bacterium
CATCCATCGGGTACAGCAGCTTGCGCAGCACCCACACCTTTTGCAGGATGTCCTGCGGCAACAGCAGCTCTTCGCGACGGGTGCCCGAGCGATTGACGTTGATCGCGGGGTACTGGCGTTTCTCGGCCATCTTGCGGTCGAGATGGATTTCGAGGTTGCCGGTTCCCTTGAATTCTTCGTAGATCACGTCGTCCATGCGGCTGCCGGTGTCGACCAGGGTGGTGGCAAGGATGGTCAGGCTGCCGCCTTCCTCGATGTTGCGCGCGGCGCCGAAAAAGCGCTTCGGCTTTTGCAGGGCGTTGGCGTCGACGCCGCCGGTGAGCACCTTGCCGGAAGCGGGCTGCACGGTGTTGTAGGCGCGCGCGAGACGGGTGATGGAGTCGAGCAGGATCACCACGTCCTTCTTGTGCTCGACCAGGCGCTTGGCGCGCTCGATCACCATTTCCGCCACCTGCACGTGGCGGCTGGCGGGCTCGTCGAAGGTCGAGGCGACGACTTCGCCGCGCACGGTGCGGCTCATCTCGGTGACTTCCTCCGGGCGCTCGTCGATCAGCAGCACGAACAGCACGACTTCAGGATGGTTGGAGCTGATGGCGTGCGCGATGTGCTGCAGCATCACCGTCTTGCCGGATTTCGGCGGCGCCACCAGCAGGCCGCGCTGGCCTTTGCCGACGGGCGCGACGATGTCGATCACGCGGCTGGTGATGTTCTCCTCGGCCTTGATGTCGCGCTCCAGCTTGAGCGGCTTGTCGGGATGCAGCGGGGTGAGGTTCTCGAACAGAATCTTGTTCTTGCTGGCTTCGGGCGGCTCGTCGTTGATCTTGTCGAGCTTGGTCATCGCCGAATAGCGCTCGCCGTCCTTGGGGGTTCGGATTTCGCCTTCGATCTTGTCGCCGGTGTGCAGGTTGAACCGGCGGATCTGCGACGGCGACACGTAGATATCGTCGGTATTGGCCAGATACGATGCCTCGGGCGAGCGCAGGAAGCCAAAGCCATCCGGCAGCACCTCAAGCACGCCATCGCCGAAGATCGGTTCGCCGCGCTTGGCCAGCGTCTTCAGGATGGTGAAGATCAATTCCTGTTTTCGGAACCGGTTGGCGTTGTCGATGCCGCTGGCGGCGGCAATTTCAAGAAGTTCGGTGATGGGTTTTTGCTTGAGTTCGGAAAGATGCATGGGATGGGCCTGGGTGGGCTCGCTTGAAAGAGCCGGACGTGGAGAGAAGGAGTGGAGCCGGACGGGGCTGCGCGCAGGAGGCGCCGGGAGACGCCGTCCGGTGAAAACTTTTTAGATGTTGCTGTCGACGAAAGCGGTGAGTTGCGACTTGGAAAGGGCGCCGACCTTGGTGGCTTCGACGTTGCCGTTCTTGAAAATCATCAGGGTGGGGATGCCGCGAATGCCGAACTTGGGCGGAGTGGCCTGGTTCTCGTCGATGTTGAGCTTGCACACCTTGAGCTTGCCGGAGTATTCCTTGGCCACTTCATCGAGGATCGGCGAAATCATTTTGCAGGGGCCGCACCAGTCCGCCCAGTAATCCACCAGCACGGGGACGCCGGCCTGCAGCACTTCCTGTTCGAAGGAATCGTCGGATATGTAATGAACATGTTCGCTCATCGGTGAAGCTCCTAATCTGAATTATGCGGGTGGCCGGAAGGGGCCAGGAAGTTTGGGAACGCGGGTAAAGCTGGAAAATTTGTTTTTGTGCCGATATGCTACATCAAAATTGCCGCCTGCAAACATCCAGGCATTTCTCAAACCATCTGGTAAATACGAATGACATACGTTGTAACCGACGCCTGCGTGAAGTGCAAATATACCGATTGTGTCGATGTCTGCCCGGTGGACTGTTTCCACGAGGGGCCGAACTTCCTCGTCATCGACCCCGAAGAGTGCATCGACTGCACCCTGTGCGTGGCCGAATGCCCGGTCGAGGCCATTTACGCCGAGGATGACGTTCCGGATGACCAGCGCGCCTACATCGCGCTCAACGCCCAGCTCGCCAAGGAGTGGAAGGTCATCATCGAGAGCAAGGATTCGCTGCCCGACGCCGACGAGTGGGCCCAGGTCAAGGACAAGCTGAAATACCTGGAACACTGAGCCGGCCGGCAATTCGCGGCGACGCTCCGTTGCCGCATGCCGTTGCCCGCGCCCTGCTCGATCAGCACGTCGACCGCCTGCCCGATTTATCCGGGCTGATTGTACTCGTCCCCAACCACCGTGCCGGCCAGGATTTCGCACGCGCGCTGGCGCAGCAGGCCGGGCGTCTGGCGGCGCGCCCTTGGCGGGTGCTGATCCCGCCGCGCATCACTCCCCTGAAAAGCTGGGCCGAAAGCGTGGCCGTCGGCCTTGCCGAACCGCAGGCCCGCCGCCTGGCGCGCCTGCACGGCGTGCTGCGCCATGTCGACTGGCTTGGCAAAATCGACCGGTGGGCGCTCGCCGGCGAACTGCTCGGGCTGGCCGACGAGCTGTCCGCCGCGCGGCTGGGCGGCGATATCGGCTCGCGAATTCGAGCCCTGCACGCCGACGCGCTCGATCGTGAAACGGCGCTGGTCGAAGCGGTATGGCAGGCGCTCAACAGCGACGGCAGCGACCCGCAGGCGCGCTATGCGCGCGCGCTCGACACCTTGACCGAACTTGTCCGCCAGGCGCCCCTGCCGATCTATGGCTACGCGCTGGGCAGCCTGACCGCGGTCGAGCAGCAGTTTCTCGACCGTTGCGCCGAATGCACCGACGTCACGCTGTTCGAGCCATCCGCGGAAGACGGCATCGCCTTCACCCTGCATCAGGCCTGGCGCCTGACCGACCCGCCGCTGCGCGATCGCGCCGCCCTGCTGGCCCGAACCCTCCCCGTTTCGCCCGTGCACACCCGCATCACCCTATGCCCGGCGCCGCACCTGGAGGCCGAGGCACGCGGCGTCGCAACCTGGGTCGCCGCCCAGTTGCAGGCCGGAAAACGCGCGCTTGCGCTGATCGCCCTCGACCGTGAAACCGCGCGCCGGATACGCGCCCTGCTCGAACGGATGGACGTGCTGACGGCCGACGAGACCGGCTGGATGCTTTCGACCACCGCCGCCGCCGCCGTGATCGACCGCTGGCTGGAATGCGTGGCGAACGACTTTCCCCACATCGAATTGCTCGATCTGCTGAAATCGCCGTTTCTGCTCGGCGATCCCGCAGCCCGCCAGGATCAGGTGCTGCAGCTCGAACTGGCGCTGCGGCGGCAGGGCGTCGCGCAGGGCATGGGCGACATTCTGCGGCTGGCGCATGCGCAATTCGGCGAACTGCCGGCATGGCTGGCCGCGCTGTTCAGCGCCCGCCAGGACTTCGTCCTGCGGCGCGCGCCATTGGCGGCGTGGCTCGCGCGGCTAGCCGACAGCCTCGCCCAGCTCGGCGCCGTCGCCCCATTACAGACCGACGCCGCGGGCGCCAGGGTGCTCGAGACGCTCGACACCCTGCGCCGCGACCTGGCCGACGACACCGAGACTTACAGTTTCAGCGAATGGCGACGCTGGCTCAATCTGGCACTGGAGTCGGCCAGCTTCGTCGACAGCCGCGTCGAGAGTCCCGTCGTGCTGACCTCGCTGCCCGCCGCGCGCGGACGCCTGTTTGAGGCGGCGGCGGTGATCGGCGCCGATGCCAACCACCTGCCCGCGCGTCCCGCGCCCGGCCTGTTCAGCCAGGCCACCCGGGCGCGACTCGGCCTTTCGACCGCTGCCGACGAAGCCAGCGCCACCGCCGACGACCTGATTCAGTTGCTGAACCAGGGACCGACGCTGATGAGCTGGCAAGCATGGCATAACGACGAGCCCAACCCCGCCTCGCCTCTGGTGCTGCGGTTGCAGGCGCTGCATCTGGCCGCCTGGGGCGCCGCCCTGCCCGAACAGGCCATCGGCGCGCCGCCCGCCCAGCCCAGCGTGCTGCCCGAGGCCAGCGTAATGCCCGAACCGGTCGTTTCCGCCGCGCAACTGCCGCGCCGCTATTCGCCCACCGCTTACCAGACCCTGCTCGACTGCCCTTACCGATTTTTCGTAACCAGCGTGCTCGGCATCCGCGAACTCGACGAAGCCGACGACGCGCTCGACAAGAGCGACTACGGCAACGCGCTGCACCGCATCCTGAAAGCCTTCCATGACAGCGCGCCGCCGTTCGATCGCGACGCCGCGCTGACCCTCCTGCGAGAAATGTCCGACGCCGAATTCGCCGCGCTGCCCGCCTGGACCGCCGCCGCCTGGCGCAGCCGCTGGGAAAAAATCCAGCCCGCCTACGTCGACGCCTGGCTGGACTGGGTGGCTCGGGGCTGGCATTACCAGTCCGGCGAAGCCGCATTCGAAAGACCGTTTAACGTCCCCGGTCTCGGAGAGATCACCCTGCACGGCCGCGTCGACCGCGTCGACGGCCGCATTGATCGGAACGGTGGCGACGCCCGCACTGTCATCGACTACAAAACCGGCGCCGCGCAAGGCCTCAAGAAAAAACTCAAGGACCCCACTGAGGCTGTCCAGCTACCGGTTTACGCCTGGCTTGCCGACGCCGCTGCCGTTTACCTGCCGATCAACGAAGCGCCGGTCGCGCCGCTCGAACTTGGGGGTGAAACCGACGTCGACGGCATCAGCCGCCGCCTGCCGGAACTGCTCGAAGCCATTGCCGCGGGCGCGGCGCTCCCCGCATCGGGCATCGACGCCGCCTGCCAGTACTGCGAAGCGCGCGGCCTGTGCCGCAAGGGGATGTGGACGCAATGAGCCGCGCCTATTACTTCAATTCGATCAATGGGTTTATTGCCGATACCGAGCACCACATCCCTGGCGAACTCGCGAGCCATCATGAATTTGCGCTTGAAGAGCCTGGCGATCGGTTCCCGCGCATGACAAAGCCAGACGTCACTGGTGGCAGTGATTGCAATAGACATGCCCCAGGCGCAGGTGATAACTCACTTCCTCGCCCGGCTCGATGATGCGCTCACAGCTGTCGCACACGGTGCCCACGTCTATCAGGGTACGCTCGAAGCCCTCCACAAAGGGCAGTTCGACGCCGTTCTCCACCCGGCCGAAAGGCTTCGCCTTGACGATGTCGCCGCGGTAGCTTTCCTCGAGCGCCCGCCAGCGATCGATCAGGTGCTCGGGCAGCCCATGCCGGCGGATGCAATCATCCATCAGCTTTTCGCGGTAATCGAAGACTTCGTCCGGGATGACCATCCAGTGGTGGCTGTTGCGCGGCCTGTCGCCGAAGTACATCTTTTCCCCGGTAAAGATCTGCCGCAGGAATGAATACACCTTCTCGATCAGGCGCTGCCTGGTCACGCCCATGAAGTAGGGCGACAGCACCGGGTCGGCAAACACCCGGGTATAAAAATCGGTCAGGATCGCGTTCAGCAATTCGCCTTCCTTCAGCGCCGCCCACATTTCGGGATCCGGCGGAAACTCCCTCTGGTCGGAACCGGGCACCGGAGCGGTTTCTCCGGACAAATCTCGCGAAATCTCGCGAAGTTCCTTGAGCACGAAAGCATCGGCGATGATTTCCGGGGAGGCCGCGCCAGCCCTGGCCGCACGCCCGGTTGCGCTCTCGACCATGTCGGGGTTTCCGGCCAGATGCACCCGCCATCCCGCGATGGAAGCGTGCTGCTCGAATGCGACGGCATCCGCCCGCCCCTGGCGGAATGGCTCGGGCGCCGCCTTGTCGCTGGAAACGCAGGGGACGTAATGGAAGTTCGGTGTCTTGCGGGCCAGTTCGCTCAGCTCGTCAACCAGATAGAGGCCGTCGCGTGTCGAACTGCCATGATAAAGATGGATCTCGCCTTCATGGCGCGACGCCAGGGCCGTCCGGACAATTCCGGCCAGGGGCGCGAGTCCGGTGCCGGTGCCGACCAGCAGCAGGTTCTGTTGCCGGTTTTGCGGCGCGTAGACGCAGTCGCCGTTGGGACCCTGAATATCGATTTCGCCGTTGACCTGCAGTTCATCGATCAGCCAGCTGCTCATGGCGCCGTTCTTCATGCGCTTGACGTGCAATTCCAGGTAGGGATCCTCCCCGGGCACGCTGGCCAGCGAATAGCTGCGGATGACCCCGTCCGCTCGGCGCAGGTTGATGAACTGGCCGGCACGGTAATTCACCTCCAGCGAGGGTTCGAGCTGGATGCGAACAATGTCCCCGGCCAGCGGCTCCTTGGCCACGACCACGGCTTTGAAGTAAAGATCCTCGTCGGCCGGCGGGGCGAACTCCATGTCGTGCTCGGGACGGCACACGCAAGGCAGGAAATAGTTCTTCGCGACCAGATTCTCTTTCAGGCCCTTCTGCGAGCCCTTCGGCAATTCGCCGCTCACCATGCGCTGCAGGCAGACGTGGCAGATGCCGTCGCGGCAGGAAAAAGGCAAATTGACGCCCTGACGGAGAAAGGCGTCGAGCACGGATTCGCCTTCCCGACGGTTGTAGGTTTTGCCCTGATAGGTAATTTCAGTCATTCGTTTTCTCTCGATTTACGGGTTCGTCCGCGCAGCCGCAAGCGGGAACCTTGATCCAGTCTGCTTTGTGTATGGGTGTTTTCTGGGCGTCCCTGGACAGCTGCACGATGTTTTTCACGCCCAGGCGTACCGCCGCCTGCAACAGGTAATCGCTGTTGCAGTCATATTCCCGGCATACCCGCGGCCGTGTTTCCCAGATGTCGCAACGATGCGCCCGTCGATCCAGGTGGATGCAGAATCCGTCCGGCGCCTTGTCGACGCATCCCTTGGGTGTTGCGCCGTCTTTGCCTGGCGAACGGTCATCCTCGTAAAAGCGCACCCGCAGGCGGCAGCAGAACGTGCTGCATCCCAACCGCCGTCCAGCATCGCAATCGATCACGCTGTCATCCATGGACGTGTCGGGTCAAGCCAACGCTGATCCCTATTCCATGCCCACGAACGCGAGCACGGCAGGAACCATGAGCCAGAGCAGGCCCTTGATCAGGAAGAACAGAAATCCGCCCACGCCAAGCCGCTTCAACCATGCAGGCGCCACTTCCGGCCGGGCCAGCGCCCCATGCATTTGCTTCATGTCTATCTCCATTCGGCTTCCACGCCGTCAGGTCGGCCGCTCAGACGATGCCGAGCTCGGCTATTTCAGCCGCGGTTCTCCGGGCTTCAACAAGCATCATCCCGAGGTTCGCGCTCGGTCGCGAGACGACGGCAAGCACGGCTTTTTCGCCGATGCGCAGGAGCAGCACATAGCCCTCCTCGCCGTGGATCAGAATCTGCTTGAGACGCCCGCGATTCAATTCAAGCGATGCCTTTTCGCCCAGCGACAGCAGGGTCGCGCACATCGCGCCCAGGCGAACACTGTTCACCTCTTCCCCCAATACCGAGGCAAGGGTATGCCCGTCCCTGGACATCATCGCGGAAGCCTGGATGTCGGACGAGGTGGAATTCAATTTCTTCAGGATCGGCGTAACGGCATCAGCCACCGCTTTCTTAGCAATCACCGCAATCCCCTTGGTTAAAAATACTAGTGTATCCGAAAATATTACTGTAATCTGGGCCGGTCTTTCCTGGGAAAGATGGTCCAGGCCGGCAGCCTGGACCGGACCACATCAATCAGTGTTTTATTTAAACAACGGCTTCCAGGGTCGGCATCGCGGCGCGCGCCTTGGTCAGCACCATACCCAGGTTGGCGCTTTTGCGGCAAACAAAAGTGGCCACCTGATCTTCGTTCTTTTTTGCGCGAATGAAGACGTGAATCAGGTTGTCGCTGTTGACTATCATTTCCTGGAAGTAATGGTGCGTATCGGACGTGGTGCCGCGCG
>JAUPLV010000100.1 GCA_030836725.1 Pseudomonadota bacterium
GCACGCTTTGGCTCGCCGCATGATTTTCGCGCCTTTGTCGATGGCTGCCACCAGGCCGGCATCGGCGTGCTGCTCGACTGGGTTCCGGCGCACTTTCCGAAGGACGATTTCGCGCTGGCGCGCTTCACCGGCGAGCCGGTGTACGAACACGCCGATCCACGTCGCGGCGAGCACCAGGACTGGGGCACCCTGATTTTCGATTTCGGCCGCAACGAGGTGCGCAATTTCCTGGTCGCCAACGCGCTGTTCTGGATCGAGGAATTTCACATCGACGGACTGCGCGTCGATGCGGTGGCGTCGATGCTGTACCTCGACTACTCGCGACGCGAGGGCGAATGGCTGCCGAACCAGTATGGCGGGCGCGAGAACATCGAGGCGATTCATTTTCTGCGCGAAATGAACACCGAAGTACACGGGCGCTTTCCCGGCGTGCTGACCATCGCCGAAGAGTCGACCGCCTGGCCGGCGGTGTCGCGTCCGGTCGAACTCGGCGGCCTCGGCTTCTCGATGAAGTGGAACATGGGCTGGATGAACGACAGCCTCGACTACATCGAGAAAGAGCCGATCTACCGCAAATACCAGCACAACCAGCTGACCTTCAGCCAGATGTATGCGTGGACCGAAAACTTCGTGCTGCCGATGTCGCACGACGAGGTGGTGCACCTGAAGAAAAGCATGCTCGACAAGATGCCCGGCGACACCTGGCAGCGCTTCGCCAACCTGCGGGTGTTCTATGCCTGGCAGTATGCGCATCCGGGCAAGAAACTCCTGTTCATGGGCGGCGAGTTCGGCCAGTGGAACGAGTGGAAGGAGTCCGGCCAGCTCGACTGGATGCTGCTCGATTTCCCCGCGCACGACGGCATCCGCACGCTGCTGCGCGACCTCAACCGCCTGTACCGCGACGAGGCGGCGCTGCATGAATACGACTTCGACCCGCGCGGCTTCCGCTGGATCGACTGCCACGATGCCGACCAGTCGGTGCTGAGCTTCGTGCGCCAGGGCCGGGACGACTCCGCGCTGCTGACGGCGCTGTTCAACTTCACCCCGGTGCCTCGCCGCGCCTACCGCATCGGCGTGCCATCGGGTTCGGCATGGTGCGAAGTGCTGAACACCGATTCCGGTTTTTACGGCGGCAGCAACCTCGGCAACGGCCAGCCGCTGCGGCCGCAAAACCTGCCGTGGATGGGATATGAGCAATCCATCGAGGTGACGCTGCCGCCGCTCGGCGCGATCTTCCTGAAGCCATGTTGAAAAGAAAGGGGACAGGATTCAGGATTCAGGGGCTAGGGGGCTTTGTGCCGCGCGCCCCTGGATTGGGCGCGGCAAGGCCGCGCAAACCTTCGCCCCTCCTGGCCACTAGCCCCAGGTTCCTAAATCCTAACCCCTAGAAAAACAATGAAACGCGGAGCAATGAAAATCCTGTTTGTGGCCAGCGAAGCCTACCCGCTGGTAAAAACCGGCGGCCTGGGCGATGTGCTGTACAGCCTGCCGCATGCCCTTCACGACCGCGGCGCCGACATCCGCCTGGTTCTTCCAGGCTATCGCGCGCTGCTGCGCCAGCTCGAACAGGTGCGCATCCTCGGCTGGCTCGACGTGCGCGGCGACGCCGGCATGGTCACCGCGCGCATCCTGGAAGCGCGCCATCCCGATTTTGCGTTTCCGTTGTGGCTGGTCGACTGTCCGCCGCTGTTCGACCGCGTCGGCAACCCCTATGTCGACGCGACGGGGCAGGACTGGCCGGACAACGCCGAGCGCTTCACGGTGTTTTCGCGGGTGGCGGCGCTGCTGGCGCAGGATGCGCTCGACCTCGGATGGCAGCCCAGGGTGGTGCATACGCACGACTGGCAGACCGGGCTGGTCGCCGCGTTCCTGGCCGAACAGCCGGTGCGCCCCAAAACCGTGTTCACTATCCACAACCTGGCCTACGGCGGCCATTTTTCGCACAGCGATTTTGTCCGCCTGCAGCTGCCCAGCCAATGGTGGTCGCCCGAGGGCGCGGAATTCCATGGCGGTTTTTCCATGCTCAAAGCCGGCATCGTGTATGCCGACGCCATTACCACGGTGAGCCCCACCTACGCGCAGGAAATCTGCACCCCGGAATTCGGCTACGGGCTCGACGGCCTGCTGCTCTCCCGGCAATACAAACTGCACGGCATTCTCAACGGCATCGATACCCAGATATGGAATCCGTCGACCGACCCGCTCCTGCCCGCGCACTATTCGATGAGCCGCATTCAGCCGGGCAAACGCCGCAACAAGCAGGCCCTGCTGGAGCGATTCATGCCGCGGGCCGACGATGACGCGATGCAGGCGCCGCTGCTGGGACTGGTGGGGCGGCTGGTCGAGCAGAAGGGCATCGACTGGGTGCTGGCCGCGTTGCCGGTGCTGCTGGCCGAAACCGATGCGCGCATTGTGCTGCTTGGCAGCGGCCAGGCGGCGTATGAGCAGAAACTCGCGCGGCTGGCCAGACAGCACCCCGATCGCCTGTTCGTCGAAATTGGCTACGACGAGTCGCTGGCGCACCTGATCGAAGCGGGCGCCGACCTGTTCCTGATGCCGTCGCGCTTCGAACCGTGCGGGCTCAACCAGATGTACAGCCTTCGCTATGGAACGCCGCCCGTGGTGTTCAAAACCGGCGGACTGGCCGACACCGTGGTCGACGCCGACGAGACGACGCTGGCCGACGCCACCGCCACCGGCTTTGTTTTCGGCTCATCCGGGGTGGAGACGTTTCTCGAAGCCATCCATCGCGGACTCGACCTCTACCGGCAGCCCTCGAAGTGGAGGCGCCTGCAGCAATCGGGGATGAGCCGGTCGTTCGACTGGAACGAGAGCGCCGGCCATTACCTTTCGCTGTATTCCATTTAGTTCATTTCCCAGGCAGGACATACCATGCAAGCCAAAAATGCCGCTTCCAAGCGTGGCGTCAAACTGAAATCGCTGCCCAGCAGCGCCGCCGCGGTCAGCAAGGACTTCGAGCGCTACCAGTATTATCACCTGGGGCGGTTCCATGGCTGCCCGCCGCTCTACACCTACCAGTCGCTGGCGTGGACGCTGCGCGACCGCATCATGTCGGACTGGATGAACACCTATTCCGCGCGCGACCAGCCGGGAAAACGGCGCGCGTACTATCTGTCGCTGGAGTTCCTGATCGGCCGCGCGCTGAGCAACCATGTGCTGAACCTGGGGCTGGACGAAGCCACCGAGCAGGCGCTGCAAAACTTCGGCCAGACGCTGGAAAACGTGGCCGAGGAAGAGCCCGATGCGGGTCTCGGAAACGGCGGCCTGGGCCGGCTGGCGGCGTGTTTCATGGACAGCTGCGCCACCCTCGACCTGCCGGTGATGGGGTACGGCATTCATTACGAATACGGCATGTTCCGCCAGCGCATCGAGAACGGTTATCAGAAGGAAGACCCCGACCACTGGCTGCGCGACGGCAATCCGTGGGAGATCGAGCGTTCCGAATTCACCTGCCGCGTCCCGTTCGGCGGGCGCACCGAGCACTTTCGCGACCCGGCCGGCATCGAGCACGCACGCTGGGTGGACACCAACGATGTGCTGGCGATCCCGTTCGACATGCCGATCACCGGTTACCGCAACAACACGGTGAACACGCTGCGCCTGTGGAAAGCCGCCGCCACCGACGAATTCAACCTCGACGAATTCAATGCCGGCAGCTACACCGAAGCGGTGCAGGAGAAGAATCACGCCGAGCACATCTCGATGGTGCTGTATCCTAACGACAGCAGCGAGAACGGCAAGGAACTGCGGCTGCGCCAGCAGTATTTCCTGGCTTCGGCCAGCCTGCAGGACGCGCTGCGCCAGTGGCGCTCCGCCGGCAACACCGACCTCGGCCGCTTCGCCGAGGACAACGTCTTCCAGATGAACGACACGCATCCGACCATCGCGGTGGCCGAACTGATGCGGCTGCTGGTCGACGTGGAACGGCTGGGATGGGACCAGGCCTGGGCGATCACCACGCGGTGCATGGCCTACACCAACCACACGCTGCTGCCCGAGGCGCTGGAGCGCTGGCCGGTGGCGCTGTTCGAGCGGCTGCTGCCGCGGCTGCTGGAAATCATTTACGAGATCAACGCGCACTTTCTGCGCGAGGTTGGGGTGAAATGGCCGGGCGACATGGACCGCCGCCGTCGCATGTCGATCATCGAGGAAGGCGGGGTGCGCCAGATCCGCATGGCCTGGCTGGCGATCATCGGCAGCTTCTCGGTCAACGGCGTGGCGGCGCTGCACTCGCAACTGCTGCGGGACGGCCTGTTCCGCGACTTCGTCGACCTGTGGCCGGACAAGTTCAACAACAAGACCAACGGCGTCACCCCGCGCCGCTGGGTGGCCCACGCCAACCCCGGCATGAGCGCGCTGATCAGCAGCAAGATCGGCGATGACTGGGTGGCCGACCTGGCGCATCTGGAAAAACTGAAGCCGCTGGCGAGCCGTAGAAGCACCGCATTTCACGCCGAATGGCGCGCGGTCAAGCGCGCCAACAAGGAGCGGCTGGCGGCGCTGGTCAAGGCCGAGTGCGGGGTCGATTTCAACCCGGACGCGCTGTTCGACGTGCAGGTGAAGCGCATCCACGAATACAAGCGGCAGCTGCTCAACATCCTGCACGTCATCCACCTGTACAACCGCATCAATCGCGGACGGCTGGACGGCCTCGCGGACCGCTGCGTGCTGATCGGCGGCAAGGCGGCGCCGGGTTATCTCATGGCCAAGCGCATCATCAAGCTGATCAACAGCGTCGCCGAGGTGGTCAACAACGACCCCGACGTCGACGGCCGCCTGAAGGTCGCCTTCCTGCCCAACTACCGGGTGACCAGCATGGAAATCATCGCGCCGGCGACCGATCTGTCGGAGCAGATTTCGACCGCCGGCAAGGAAGCGTCCGGTACCGGCAACATGAAATTCATGATGAACGGCGCCGTCACCATCGGCACCTACGACGGCGCCAACATCGAAATCCTCGAAGCCGTCGGCGAGGAAAACTTCTTCCTGTTCGGCCTGCACGCGGAGGAAGTCGAGGCGCTGCGCCCGCAATACCAGCCGCAGTCCTACATCGACCGGGACCCCGAACTGCGCGAAGTGATCGACCTTCTGGCATCGGGCCACTTCAACCTGTGCGAGCCGGGCATCTTCGACATGATTCTCGGCGCACTGTTGAACCCGCACGACCCCTGGATGGTGCTGGCGGACTTCCGTAGTTACGTCGATGCGCAGGAGCGGGTGTCGCAAGCCTGGCAGGATGAAGCCGGATGGACGCGCATGAGCATACTCAACACGGCATCGAGCGGATTTTTCTCCACCGACCGCACCATGCAGGAATACAACGCCGACATCTGGAAGCTGAAATAGGCGCGCTTGCCCGGCGGGGGTGGGCAAGCGGCGATAGGGAAATGTTCCGGGAATCGATGGCGGCTATCGACCCGGAAGAGTTAGTCGTGAGGTAGGTCGAAGGTGTCCGTTTGTCGGCCAAAGGCGACGATGGCCTTTTGATTGAACGCGTCCGCTGTGCTCGCAAGACCGGTCATCGGATCGCCCCTTACTGCTGATTAACCGTTTTTCTCAGTTCTGACGGAAGAACTGCTGCGCCATATACTAGGCCTTGACAGGTGGGTAGTGCGTGAATACTATAAGTAGCATTCCATCCTGAACACAACCCCGTACAATGCCTAATGTCGAACTGCGGAGTATCAAGAATGGATGAAGCAGCCCAAGTACTCGACCTATTTGATACTGGTGGTAAAACGCTAGACACTCAGCTGGCTGAAAGAACAACGAATCGCTGCGAGTTGCTCGTAGGCGATGCTCGCCAGATTCTTTTGCAGATGCCTGATGGACATTTCGATTGCATTGTAACTTCTCCCCCATATTGGGGGCTAAGAGACTACGGCGTCCCAGGTCAAATCGGTGCAGAACTCACTGTCGATGATTACATTGCTGATCTGGTGCGCTTGTTTCGTGAGGCGCGGCGCACACTTGCTGACGATGGCACACTTTGGCTGAACATCGGCGATAGCTACACCTCGGGCGGCCGGACTTGGCGCGATGCAGATGCAAAGAACAAAGGCCGCGCGATGGACTACCGGGCTCCTACACCCGAAGGACTGAAGCCAAAGGATTTGATTGGAGTTCCATGGAGGCTGGCCTTTGCTTTGCAAGCGGATGGTTGGTACCTGCGAACAGACATCATCTGGAACAAGCCCAACTGTCAGCCGGAGAGCGTGAAAGATCGCCCGACCCGCGCTCATGAATACGTGTTTTTATTCTCCAAGTCGGAGAAGTACTGCTACGACTGGCAGGCAATTATGGAACCTGCGGCAGACCCGAATCAGAAATCGAAAAACCGGCGCACGGTGTGGAACGTCAATACAGAGCCGTACCCCGGCAGCCACTTCGCCGTCTATCCCAAGGCACTTGTTCGCATCTGCGTAGCAGCGGGCTCAAGCAAGAATGGCCGAGTTCTCGACCCGTTTTTCGGGTCAGGAACTACCGGTGTTGTCTGCAATGAGTTGGGCAGGGATTGTGTTGGGATTGAGCTAAACGCGGAATACGCCGAACTAGCGCGCGAGCGGTTGTTACGCGGGCGCTGAACCAAAGGTCCAAGTCGCATGCACCTTGCAAAGGTTTTTTCGCAGGTGTTTGATCTGGAGCTTGCGCTCTGTGCCCCCATCAAAATACAGCGAGTATTTGAGTTGCCCATCTGCATCCTTGACGTAGCCGTAGCCCGGTTGCGGATTCTGTTTACTATTGGTGCAAACCTCTAGTTCGCAGTTTGCTGCTTCGAGCAGCAGCGCTTTGGGTATCTCGACGAGCTCATAGCGGAGCTTCGCATCAGCATCTTTTAAGCGGCGAAGCGTGAGGATGCGATCGTAGCTTTGCATGTGCTCAAGGAACAAGTCTCGCAGCAGCGGCAGCTTCCATTCACCCCGGCCAAGCTCCATCCACTTGCTGACGTGGATCGATTCGTCCTTGATATTGGCCGCCGCTTCTGTCTTAAGGCTAACCGGAATTCCGCGAATGTTAATGTCGTGGCCCCTGTTCGTCCGGCTCTTCACTAGCTGGGCAGGAATGCCGGCCGCGTTCAGAGCAGCCTCAAATGCGAATTCAAATCGGTCTTTGCTCAGCGCCTGACGGCTACCTGCGTGATGACTTAACAACCGATCCCCAAGGGAGGCAAGGACAGCATCCGTTACCACGTCGGAGTCTGGGGCGCGGTCGAATTGGCAAGTAGACTCGAACGCATGAATAGCAGACTTAACCCATTCCTGCTGCGTCGGAGTAAGACGACGGAGCGCCGCAACAATTTCTCTAATTTCCTTTTCTGAGAGGCTCACTCAAGTTTTCCCATCTGTTCGTTATTCGATGGGCTTTCGTGTTTGGTAAGTAAATCGGGAACGGTTACGTTCAAAGTCGAGGCCAAAACCTCAAGTGTGCTGAGTGTGACATTTCGTTCGTGGCGCTCTACCGAACCGATGTATGTCCGGTGCAAGCCGCATTGCTCGGCCAGTTCTTCTTGAGAGAAACCCTTTTCTCTACGAAAAATTTTGATGTTCTCAGCCAGTACAGCGCGGAGAATGTCGCTCGATTTTCTGACCATGCTCAAGCCCTAATTGATCAGGCTGAGATTGTTAGTAGATGACGACTATAAGTCGACAGACCATAGGTATCAATTGGTGCTCACCGTCTACGGGCAGGGATGAGCGGATGACG
>JAUPLV010000254.1 GCA_030836725.1 Pseudomonadota bacterium
GCGGGAAGTTCCATCTGCTTGCTCATCAGGCTTTTCATGACGTTGCGGCCCATGGCCGCGCCGCCGAAAATGATGCCGGCGAAAACCCAGTACAGCACGGTCGGCTTCCACTTGATGAAGCTCTCGTCGTGCAGCCACAGGGTTGCGCCGCCGAACACCACGATGATGCCCAGGCTGACCCACAGCATGGTTTCGACCTTGTGGCCGCGCAGCTTGACCCAGCCGATCTGTCCGAAGCTGGCGACGATGGCGAGCAGGGTTGCCAGGTAAATTCCGGGTTTCTGCCCCACGCCCGCCGGTTGCGGCATGCCGAGACTGGCCATGAGGGCGCGTGTGGCTTCGGCGTTGGCGTCGCCTATTTTGTAGGCAACGAAAAAGACGATGACTGGAAACAGGTCGAACAGAAGTTTTTTCATTTTTTCATTTATAGGCGATGCTGGCGGCCCGCTGTAATTCGGGCAGCCGCTTATTTTGCTATGATTCCCCCTTCTGACCAAGCGCTTTTGGCCCTGGTCGCCTGATTCCGGTCATCGATGCTGAATATCGATCTGCATTGCCATTCCAACGTATCCGACGGCGTGTTGCCGCCCGCCGCCGTGGTTGCCCGAGCCGCGGCCAACGGCGTGCACGCGCTCGCGCTGACCGACCATGACGACGTGGCCGGGATCGCCGCCGCGCGGATCGCAGCGGAAGCGGTCGGGATGACGCTGATTCCCGGCGTCGAAATATCTGTGAGCTGGGGCGGGAAGACTGTGCATATCGTCGGCCTGCGCATCGATCCCGCGCACCCCGATCTGGTCGCCGGCCTGCGCGGCATCCGCCTCGGGCGGGTCGAACGCGCGCAGCGCATGGCGGCCGATCTGGAGCGGTCCGGCATCGCCGGCGCCTACGAAGGGGCTTTTGGCTACGCCGCCAACAAGGAGATGCTGGGGCGCACGCACTTTGCGCGCTGGCTGGTGGCGCAGGGGCACGCGTCGGACATGCGCGGCGCGTTCAGGCGCTATCTCACGCACGGCAATCCCGGTTACGTCGAACACGAATGGACCTCGCTCGAAAACGCCGTCGGCTGGATCCGCGCCAGCGGCGGCATGGCGGTGATCGCGCATCCAGGGCGCTATCCGTTCAACGCGCGCGAGCTGCACCTGCTGCTCGACGCCTTCCGCGCGCTCGGCGGCGAGGGCATCGAGGTCATCACCGGCAGCCATCATCCGTCCGAGTACGGCAAGTTTGCCGACCTGGCGCGCGCGTTCGGCCTCAAGGCCTCGCGCGGCGCGGATTTTCATGCGCCGGACGAGGGCATCGACATCGGTCGCCTGCCGGCGCTGCCGCACTACTGCCAGCCGGTGTGGCAGGGCTGGCCGGAACTGGCGGACCTTCTTTCTCCTTCCATGGCCTGAGACCTTATGGCGCAATTCTTCAATATCCATGCCGACAACCCGCAGCCTCGGCTGATCCAGCAGGCGGTCGACATCCTCAAGCGCGGCGGCGTCATCGTCTATCCCACCGACTCGTGCTACGCGCTGGGCTGCCATGTCGGCGACAAGGAAGCGGCGATGCGGCTGCTGTCGGTGCGCGGGCTCGACAGCGGGCACGACCTGACGCTGATCTGCCGCGACCTCTCCGAACTCGGCCGCTACGCCCAGGTGGACAACACCCAGTTCCGCTTTCTGAAGGCGCATACGCCGGGCGCCTACACCTTCATCCTGCGCGGCACGCGCGAAGTGCCGAAGCGGCTGCTGCACAAGAAGCACGACACCATCGGCCTGCGGGTGCCCGATCATTCCATTGTGCAGGCGCTGCTGGCTGAACTGGGCGAGCCCATCCTGTCGTCCACGCTGCTGCTGTACGGCGAGGACGTGCCGCTGACCGAACCGTGGGAGATCCGCGAACGGCTGGAACACCTGGTCGACCTGGTCATCGACGGTGGCGCCTGCGGCCTGACCCCGACCACGGTGGTCGACCTGACCACCGATACGCCTGTCGTGCTTCGTTTCGGCAAGGGCGACACGGCGGACTTCGAGTCGTGAATCGCACCCCGATTTCCCTCGCCCCATCCCTCCCCCGCATGCGGGGGAGGGGGCAACCGTGCCGCCGTGCGGCGCCTGAAGCATGAACGAACTCACCCTGGCAGGGAAAATCGCCGTATTCGCGCTGCCGGTGATCTTTGCCATCACCCTGCACGAAGCCGCCCACGGCTACGTCGCGCGCTACTTCGGCGACATGACCGCGGCGGCGGCGGGCCGCATCACCGCCAATCCGCTCAAGCACATCGACCCGGTCGGAACCATCCTGGTGCCGCTGGTCATCCTGCTCGCCAGCAAGCTCCTGGGCGGCGGCGCCATCCTCTTCGGCTGGGCCAAACCAGTGCCGGTCAATTTCGCCCGGTTGCGCCGCCCCAAACAGGACATGCTGTGGGTGGCCGCCGCCGGCCCCGGCATCAATCTCGTCATGGCGATTTTCTGGGCGCTGGTGATCCAGCTTGCGATTTTCCTGAAAAGCGGTTTCTTCAGCGAGCCGATGGCGTTCATGGGCGCTGCCGGCGTGTTCATCAACGTGATCCTGATGGCGCTCAACCTTCTTCCGCTGCCCCCGCTCGACGGCGGACGCATCGCCGTCAGCCTGCTGCCGGTGAAGCAGGCGATGCAGTTTGCCCGGCTGGAGCCCTATGGCCTGTTCATCATGCTCGGCCTTCTTTTTACCGGCATCCTCGGCATGATCGTGTGGCCGATCATCGACCTGTTCATCGGCCTTGTCGCGCTGGTCACCGGGCTCGAAACCGTGCAGCTCGTCGGCCTGATCCAGTTCGTGCTGTCCTGACCGCCGCCCCCAATCCCCAGCCCCTAATTCCTAGCCCCTAGCCCCTAACCATGTATTC
>JAUPLV010000101.1 GCA_030836725.1 Pseudomonadota bacterium
TCGTTGCCCTTGCCGGTGGCGCCGTGGCAGATGGCGTCGGCGCCGGTTTCGTTGACGATCTCGATCAGGCGCTTGGCGATCAGCGGCCGCGCGATCGAGGTGCCGAGCAGGTATTCGCCTTCGTAGACGGTGTTGGCGCGGAACATCGGGAAGACGAAGTCGCGCACGAACTCCTCGCGCAGGTCGTCGATGTAGATCTGTTCGGGCTTGATGCCGAACTGCAGCGCCTTGGCGCGCGCCGGTTCGAGTTCCTCGCCCTGCCCAAGGTCGGCGGTGAAGGTCACCACCTCGCACCGGTAGGTGTCCTGCAGCCATTTCAGGATGACCGAGGTGTCGAGGCCGCCGGAATAGGCCAGTACAACTTTCTTGATGTCGCTCATGGTGTGTGTGTCAGTGTGTGGAACCGGATTGGTTTTGGTCGATGATCTCGATCTGGCCGGGAAAGCCGCCGATCTTGAGGATGTCGAGGTTGGCGGCCTGGCTGGCCTGTTCGATTTCGATGCCGACGACGCGCCCGTCTCCGGCAAGGTTGATGACGATGCCCGGCTGCGCCTCCCATGCATGGTCGGCACTCTCCGTGCTCAGCTCGATGTAGAGCGAATCCATGTCCTTGAAGTAGGCGATATTCATGATTCGATCCTTCCCAGCAGCAGATATTCCATCAGCGCCTTCTGCACGTGCAGACGGTTCTCGGCCTCGTCCCACACCACCGACTGCGCGCCGTCGATGACTTCCGCGGTGACTTCCTCGCCGCGATGCGCCGGCAGGCAGTGCATGAAGACGGCACCGGATTTGGCCGCCGCCATCATCTCGGCATCCACCTGCCAGTCGGCGAAGGCCTTCAGGCGTTCCTCGTTCTCCGCTTCCCAGCCCATGCTGGTCCACACGTCGGTGGTCACCAGATCGGCGCCGCGGCAGGCGTCCATCGGGTCGGCGAAGCTCTCGAAATGGTCGGTCCCGTACAGGCCCGCGCGTTCCGGCTCGACTTCATAGCCCGGCGGGGTCGACACATGCACGTTGAAACCGAGCACTTCGGCCGCCTGCAGCCAGGTATTGCACATGTTGTTGGAGTCGCCGATCCAGGCCACGGTCTTGCCCCGGATCGAGCCGCGATGCTCGATGAAGGTGAAGATGTCGGCGAGGATCTGGCACGGGTGGTATTCGTTGGTCAGGCCGTTGATCACCGGCACGCGCGAGTGCGCGGCGAAACGCTCGATGATGTCCTGCTCGAAAGTGCGGATCATCACGATGTCGACCATGCGCGAGATGACTTCCGCCGCGTCCTCCACCGGCTCGCCGCGCCCCAGCTGGGTGTCGCGGGTGTTGAGATAGATCGCCGAGCCGCCGAGCTGCTGCATGCCCGCCTCGAACGACAGACGCGTGCGGGTCGAACTCTTCTCGAAGATCATCGCCAGCGAGCGGTCGACCAGCGGATGGTAAGGCTGGTATTTCTTGAAGCGGTTCTTGATCAGGCGCGTGCGCTCGAAAAGATACGCCAGCTCGTCGCGCGACAGATCCCGGAATTGCAGGAAATGCTTCACCATCACGCAGCCTGCTGCAGATAGCTCTTGACGATGCCGGACACCGCCGAAACCAGCGCGTCGACTTCCGCCGCGCCGTAAATCAGCGGCGGCACCAGGCGGATGACCTTGTCGGCGGTGACGTTGATCAGCACGCCGGCATCGCGCGCCACGGCCACCAGTTCGCCGCACGGGCGGTCAAGCTCGACGCCGATCATCATGCCCTCGCCGCGGATGTCGACCACACCCTGCACGCCAGCAAGCGCCTGCCGCAGGCCCGCGCGGATCGCCTCGCCGCGCACCCGTGCGTTGTCGAGCAGCTTCTCGTCCTCGATCGCGTCGAGCGTCGCCAGCGCCGCCGCGCACGCCAGCGGGTTGCCGCCGAAGGTCGATCCGTGGTTGCCCGGCTTGAACACGTCCGCCGCCGCGCCGCGCGCCAGACAGGCGCCGATCGGCATGCCCGAGCCGAGACCCTTGGCCAGCGCCATCACGTCGGGCGTCACGCCCGAATGCTGAAAGCCGAACCAGGCGCCGGTGCGACCGATGCCGGTCTGCACTTCGTCCAGCATCAGCAGCCAGCCGTGGGCATCGCAAATCCGCCGCAATTCGACGAGAAACTCGGCGGGCAGGATATTGATGCCGCCTTCGCCCTGCACCACTTCGAGCAGCACCGCGACCACGCTCTTGTTGTGCTCGGCGACGTGGCGGATCGCCTCCAGGTCGTTGAACGGCACCCGCGCAAAGCCCGTCAGCAGGGGCTCGAAGCCCGCCTGTATCTTGCGGCTGCCGGTCGCGGTCAGGGTCGCCATGGTGCGGCCGTGGAAAGCCTTTTCCATCACGATGATGGTCGGCACCTCGATGCCCTTGCCGTGGCCGTACAGGCGCGCCAGCTTGATCGCCGCCTCGTTGGCCTCGCAGCCCGAATTGCAGAAGAAAGCCTTGTCCATGCCGGCCAGTTCGCACAGCCGGTCGGCCAGTTCCTCCTGGCGCAGCACGCGATAGAGGTTGGACGAATGGATCAGCGCCGCGGCCTGATCAGCAATCGCCTTCACCAGTTTGGGGTGGGCATGGCCCAGCCCGTTCACCGCCACGCCGGCGACCGCGTCGAGATAACGCCTGCCGGCCTCGTCCCACAGGTAAGCGCCTTCACCGCGCACAAACGCAACCGGCTGGCGCGCATAGGTGTTCATCAAATGTGTTGTCATGGCAGTCCCCACCAGGCTGTCAAAATAGCTGTTCTTGAAATAGAAAACGGCGGCCAAAGCCGCCGTGCTTGTCATGCAGCGCCTTGATTATAGGCTGAAAAGCACCGCCTGAGGCATCCCGGCCGCGATGACGAACAGCGTCGGAATCGAAAGCCTGGCATTGGTGCGAGGCGCTGTGGATGCTCCACAAATCACCCGATGAACAATCCCGGTTAAAACCGCAGGGCATTTCCGGCGATTCCGCTCCTGCCGTCCACCGACTTTTTCAGGCCTTCGCCGGAAACGGGAAATTGCGGACCGGGACACCGGCCGAACCAGCCGGAATGCCCATAAAAAAAACGCCGCATTCGCGGCGTTTTTTCGCTGCGCCAGCTAGGCTGGCGCGGCATCCGGCACTCAGGCCATACTTTTAACGGCAAGCGACAGGCGGCTCTTGTGACGCGCAGCCTTGTTCTTGTGAACGATCTGCTTGTCGGCGATGCTGTCGATCACGCTCATGGAAGCCTGGAAAACCTGCTGCGCGGCGGCCTTGTCGCCGGCTTCGATCGCCTTGCGTACTTTCTTGATCGCGGTGCGCAATTCCGAGCGCTGGCTCATGTTGCTGTCGCGCTGGGCGCTGGCTTGACGTGCGCGCTTGCGCGCCTGGGCGGAGTTCGCCATATGTTCTGCTCCTGTAAGTCACGCCTTATCGAGGCGGGACGCAAATCCGTAAGTAATCCGAAGCGCCCTGTTTTTCACGGGGCAGATTCACCAAAGGCCGCGATTGTACGGGAAACCCCTGGCACAAATCAAGCAGGATTTGCATAGGGTTGCAGTTGGCGCGTCCGGCCCCCACAATGCGCGCAAAATACCGCCATCCATGAACCTCCTCAAAGCCCTCGCTGCGGTCAGCAGCATGACCCTGCTCTCCCGCATCCTGGGATTCATGCGCGACGCCATCATCGCCCGCGCGTTCGGCGCCGGGATGCTGACCGATGCGTTCTTCGTCGCCTTCAAGATCCCCAACCTGCTGCGGCGCCTGTTCGCCGAGGGCGCATTCTCGCAGGCCTTCGTGCCGATCCTGGCGGAATACAAAAACCGCAAAGGCCACGACGCCACCCAGACCCTGGTCAATCAGGTCGGCACCGTGCTGACGCTGGCGCTGGTCGTGATCGCCCTGCTGGGCGTGGTCGGCGCGCCGTGGGTGGCCTATGTCAGCGCGCCCGGCTTCCGCGCCGACCCCGACAAGTTCGAACTTACCGTCGCCCTGCTGCGCATCACTTTTCCCTACATCGTCTTCATCTCGCTGGTGGCGCTGGCGGCGGGCATTCTCAACACCCACAGCAAGTTCTCGGCGCCGGCGTTCGCGCCGGTGCTGCTCAACGTCGCCATGATCGGCGCCGCGCTGTGGCTGGCTCCCTATTTCGATCCGCCGGTGATGGCGCTGGGCTGGGGGGTGGCGCTGGGCGGCGTGCTGCAACTGGCCTGGATGCTGCCGCACCTGCTGAAGATCCGCATGCTGCCGCGCCCCACCCGGCGCTTCGACGACCCCGGCGTCAAGCGCATTCTCAAACTGATGGCGCCCGCCACGCTCGGCGTCTCGGTCGCCCAGATCAGCCTCCTGATCAACACCATTCTCGCCTCGTTTCTTGTCAGCGGCAGCGTGTCATGGCTGTATTACGCCGACCGCCTGATGGAATTTCCCGCCGGCATGCTGGGGGCGGCGCTGGGCACCATCCTGCTGCCCAGCCTAGCCAAGCATTACGCCGACGATTCGCCGTCCGAATACTCCAAGCTGCTCGACTGGGGCCTGCGCCTGACCCTGCTGCTCGCCCTTCCCGCCGCCGCCGCGCTGGCAGTGCTGGCGGTGCCGCTCATCAGCACGCTGTTTCATTACGGTGCCTTCACCTCGAATGACGTAAGCATGACCCAGCGGGCGCTGGTCGCCTATAGCCTGGGGCTGGTCGGGCTGATCCTGGTCAAGGTGCTGGCGCCCGGGTTTTACGCGCGGCAGAACATCAAGACGCCGGTCAAGGTCGCCCTCTTTACCCTGTTCGCCACCCAGATGATGAACCTCGCTTTCATCATCCCGCTGGGCCACGCCGGCCTGGCGCTGGCGATCGGACTCGGTGCCTGCCTCAACGCCGGCCTGCTGCTGCACCTGCTGAAAAAACACCGGATCTACCAGCCGCAGCCGGGCTGGACCGGCTATTTCCTGCGCGTCCTGCTGGCCGTCACGGCAATGGCGGCGATGCTCTTCTACGCCATGGGCGAAGCGCAGTGGTGGCTGGCGGCCGGCTTCCTCGACCGCGCGATCAGGCTGTCGCTGCTGGTCGGCGGCGGCATCCTGCTGTATTTCGCCACCCTTGGCCTGATGGGTTTTCGCCCGCAGCAGTTCGCCCGGCGGGCCGCCGAATAATTAACAGGTCGATAAAGGGCTCTCCGGGAGCCGTGGAGCGCTTTATCGACCTGTTACTGAATCGGCTAGAATAAGCGCTTTTCGGCGTCTCGCCGCCACACGCATCAACCCCATGCGCATCACCCACGGCTTCACTCCCCTCGGCACGCCGCACGCGGTCACCATCGGCAACTTCGACGGCCTGCATCTCGGGCATCAGGCCATGCTCGCCCGCCTGCAGGAGGTGGCGCGCGCGCGCGGCCTGCCGAGCTGCGTACTCAGCTTCGAACCCCACCCGCGCGAATTCTTCGCCCCCGAGCAGGCGCCCGCGCGCCTCTCCAGCCTGCGCGAGAAGGCCGAATGCCTGCAGCGGATGGGGATCGACCGGCTGCACGTGTTCCGTTTCGACCGCGCGTTTTCGGCGCTCAACGCCGAAGCCTTCATCGAGCAGGTACTGGGCCGCACGCTGCAGGCGCGCTACGTGCTGGTGGGCGACGATTTCCGCTACGGGGCCAGGCGCGCCGGCGATTTCGCCCTGCTGCAACGGGCCGGCCAAGCGCTCGGCTTCGACGCCGAATTCCTGCCCACGGTCGAGGTCGCCGGCGAGCGTTCCTCGTCCACCGCGGTGCGCCAGGCGCTGGCCGCGGGCGAACTCGATCGCGCGGCACTTCTGCTGGGCCGGCCCTACAGCATCTCCGGGCGCGTGGTGCATGGCGACAAGCTGGGGCGCGACATCGGCTTTCCCACCGCCAACATCCAGCTCAAGCACAACCGGCCGCCGCTGATGGGTATTTTCGCGGTCGAGGTCTACGGCCTCGATGGAGAGCCGCTGCCGGGAGCGGCAAGCCTGGGCAAGCGCCCGACGGTAAAAAACCCCGACGCCGTGCCGGTGCTCGAAGTCCATCTGTTCGATTTCAATGCCGAGATCTACGGTCGCCGCGTGCGCGTGGATTTTCTGCGCAAGCTGCGCGATGAAGAGAAATACCCCGACCTCGACAGCCTCGTCGCGCAGATCCACCGCGATGTCGAAAACGCCAAAACTTTCCTGAAGCAACGTCATGCCTGACTATAAGAACACACTCAACCTGCCCGACACCCCCTTCCCGATGCGCGGCGACCTCGCCAAGCGCGAACCCGGCTGGGTCAAGGGCTGGCAGGAAAAACAGCGCTACGAAGCGATCCGCAAGGCGGCCGCCGGCCGGCCGAAGTTCATCCTGCACGACGGCCCGCCCTACGCCAACGGCGACATCCACATCGGCCACGCGGTGAACAAGATCCTCAAGGACATCATCGTCAAGGCGAAGACGCTGTCGGGATTCGACGCGCCCTACGTGCCCGGCTGGGACTGCCACGGCCTGCCGATCGAGCTGCAGGTGGAAAAGACCCACGGAAAAGCCATTCCCCCGGCGCAATTCCGCGAACTGTGCCGCGCCTACGCCACCGAACAGATCGAACGACAGAAGGCCGACTTTATCCGCCTCGGCGTGCTCGGCGACTGGAGCAATCCTTATCGCACGATGGATTTCCAGTTCGAGGCCGACTCCCTGCGCGTGCTGGGGCAGATCCAGCAGGCGGGTTATCTCTACCAGGGCGCCAAGCCAGTGCACTGGTGCGTCGACTGCGGCTCGGCGCTGGCCGAAGCCGAGGTCGAGTACGAGGACAAGACCTCGCCGGCGATCGATGTCGGCTTTGCCGTGGCCGACCCTGCCGACCTCGCGCGCCGCTTCGATATCGCGGCGATCGACGCGCCGGTCCAGGTCGTCATCTGGACCACCACGCCGTGGACCCTGCCCGCCAACCAGGCGGTGGCGCTGCACCCCGATTTTCAGTACGCGCTGGTTCGCACCGCCAAGGGCCTGCTGATCCTCGCCGACAGCCTGCGCGAAGCCGCGCTGACGCGTTATGGTTTGAATGAAGGCGCCGAGGTCATCGCGCACACCACCGGCCAGGCGCTTGAAGGCGCGCTGCTGTGGCATCCCTTCCAGGAACGCCAGGTACCGCTCATCGTCGGCGACCACGTCACCGCCGATGCCGGCACCGGCGCCGTGCACACCGCGCCCGGCCACGGCCTCGACGACTACGTCATCGGCAGCCGCTACGGGCTGAAAGTCGACAACCCGGTGGGCGACGACGGCCGCTTCTACGCCGGCGTGCCGCTGGTCGGCGGCATGAGCATCTGGCAGGCCAACCCGCTGATCCTCGAAACGCTGGAAGCCAGCGGCAACCTGCTGGCGCACGAGAAGCTCTTGCACAGCTACCCGCATTGCTGGCGCCACAAGACGCCGATCATCTTCCGCGCGACGCGGCAGTGGTTCATCGGCATGGATCTGCTCCCCTCCCCCGCAAGCGGGGGAGGGGCTGGGGGAGAGGGGGCTCGCGCAGGCATTCCCTCTCCCGGCCCTGCGGGCCACCCTCTACCCCTTCGGGGCACCGAGGTCCCGCAAGCGGGCGAGGGGAGCACCTTGCGCGAGCAGGCGATGGCGGCGGTCGAGGCGACGCAGTTCTTCCCGAGCTGGGGCCGTGCGCGACTGGAGGCGATGATCAAGAACCGCCCCGACTGGTGCGTGTCGCGCCAGCGCAACT
>JAUPLV010000102.1 GCA_030836725.1 Pseudomonadota bacterium
ATGAAAAGTGGAAAAGTCGATCGGTAAGCCGGGTTCTGTCGTGGACAACCATTCCTCTAGGCCGGCCATTGCTGACCGGCTCCAGCCACCTACCCGCAGACTCAGCGAGCCGCTTCATCGCCTGCCTATTTGGTGTTGCTCCGGATGGAGGTTACCGCGTTTCACCGTAACTTAATACGCTCGTCTCTGTGGCCCTATTCCTCGCCTCGCGGCGTCCGGCCGTTAGCCGGCATCCTGCTCTGTGGAGCCCGGACTTTCCTCTCCCATTTGCATGGCAGCGGTTGTCTGATCGGCTTTCCCGTCCCGATTATAAGGCTTTTGCCCGACCCGCGCCCCGCATCTTGCAAGCCCACCTTGTCGAGGCTCCGGCTGCGGAGATCAGGCATGGCCTCCACTCAACCAAAGCGTTGCACGACCAGGATCGAAGCCTCGGCGCCAGCGATTTTCAGTTCATCGATCCATCGCTCGACGAAGTCAGCGGAGCCGGCGATTCGGAAATCCGCCCGATCCAGCGGCACCCCGCGCCGGATCAGTTCGGCACCCGCGCGCTCCGCTGTTTCGGGCGCGGCCTCGATCATGTGAAAGTCCGGGTTCCTGTCCGCGAGGGCGCGGGCCTCGTGCAGCAGCCCCCGCGGCTCGTGATCGCCGGACTCATGGAACAGCCAGGCCGCGGCAGCCGGTTCGGCTTCAAGCTCGTAGAGCAGGCTGAGCAACGGGGCGATGCCCAGCCCCTGGCTCAGCAGCACCGGAACGCGGCCGCCGCATGTCTCCGGATCGTGCAGGGGCGAACCGTGCGGAGCCGTGCACAGGAGGCGTTCCCCGATTTCCATGGCGACAAGCCGCGAGGACACGATGCCGTCGGGCAGGCTTGCTTCGGGCGCGGCCATGCGGCGCACCGTGATGCGATAGGTCGAGAGTTCGCACGGGCTGCTGGAGATGGCGTAGGCGCGGCGATGCTGGTGGGCGCTGCGTCCGCCCAGGACAACGGTCAGACGCTGGCCGCCGCGAAATGGCGCCAGCGGTCGATCGCGGATGCATTTCAGGTAGAGCGAAACGGTGTCCGCGCACTCCATGTCACGGCGCACCACTTCGAATTCGCGCAGGCCCTGCCAGCCGCTGGCGGCCAGCGCGCGTTCCAGCTTGGCCTCGATGGTTTCCCGCCAGGCCGGCATCAGTTCCCTGGCCTGGAGCAGGCGCCGCAGACCCTGGGCATCCCAGTATTCATGGTGGGTGATCCGCACGAATTCTTCGAGGGTGGGGGAGTCGGGGTCGCGCTGCAACAGCTCGATGTTGTCGTTTTCCCCGACATCGCCTTCCTGCAGCACGCGCAGATAGAAGCCGACCCTGCGCGACGCCAGGAACATGGACGAGAACTGAAGGCCCATGCGCGCATTGAGCTTGGCGCAGGGAATGCGCGGGTGGGCGACCTGCAGCACCGCCGTGCCGAAGCGCAGCACATCGCCGATGCGGACTTCGTCTTCGAGCAGCCCGGCGATGGTCAGGTTCTCGCCGAACTGGCCCATCGGGAAAGGCGCGTGCTCGAGTTCGCGCTGCCAGTGCGCGTAGTGCTCGTAAGGGTAGGCGTAGACGGCGTGATGCTCCGGCCCCATCGTGCGGGGCTCGATCCGCGCATCACCCTGCAGACCGAGCCGGTTGACGGCGATTCGCCCGGCGACCGGGGCTTTGTAGATGCTGGTCTGGACCGCCCGATCCTTGATCGTCACCTCGCGGCTGCCGCCCACATTGACAGATAGAATGCGCATTGTTTCAATCAGGCTCACGGTTGCCGCCGAAGGCTTGAAACGGAACGCACCGGCGCGGATTTCGTGCGGGACAGGCAGGCCCCCCAAGGAGAATCGATGTCGAAAAGTCTGGCGAACGCTCTCGATGGCGGCGCGTGGTCGGTCTCAAAAGTGGTCTTCGATCTGAACGACATGCTGGACGACGAGGGGCGCCCGATTTCCGAACGGCGCGCCGATGCGACGGCACGGTCGGGCGTGGAGATGGAAATGCGCGAATGTCCCTATTCCGGTATTCGCAATGGGCGCTTGATGAACGTTTCGGCGCTGACCCAAATCTCGAATTATTATAACCCGGTGATGGCTGAGATCGCGGCGTTCAGAAGGCAGGCCGGAGGTGATGCGGCCACCTGGCCGGACATTCTGGCCGTGGTCCTGGACCAGTTGGCCCGACCGGCGATTCTGCTGCTGCAACAACGCGATGCGCGCCGGGCCGTCCCCGCCCAGGCGGCCGTCGGGCACAAGCTGGCGGCGGGGTTTTTTGGCGTCATGCGCACCCTGCACGAGCGCCTGGCGCTCGGCGCCGATCTGCCGGTGTCGGCCGAGGTGTTTCTGGATCTGGTGGAAGAGACCCGCGCCCTGGTGGGCGCGTCCGAGGCATGCGCCGGCTCGCCCCAGATGATCCGCAAGGCCACCACGATTCTGGTCGAAGGCGGCGCCGACAACGACATCGTTCTCGATCAGGCCCGCATCGACATGGCCCGCTGCCTGGGGCAGCAGGTCCAGCTGGGCATATTCTGGCAACTGTACGACCAGCTCCACCTGTGGGAACTGATCCGGGGCGAGACCCGGCAGCGCCTGGTTCCCGCCAATGAATTTCTGGCGCGAAAGCTGGAGCAGGCAAAGGCCGCCGTCGCCGACGCCGCACCGGGGCGGCCGGATGCCGGGCGCCTGCCCGCCGGCCTCGACGCGGACCAGCGATCCCGGCTTTCGCGGGCGCTGCGCGATGCCGCCGACCCGCAGGATCTGGAAGAGGATGCGCGCGCGGCCACCGAGCTTCTGCAGCAGGCGGGCAGCGTCATCCGCTACCAGGGCGCGGCCGCGCCCTTTGCGCTTCGGGTTGCGCGCTACCTCGACGCACACCGCCTGTTCGCGGCCGAGCTCAACCGCCTGGAGCTGCAATTGCGGAGCCGGATGGGCTACCCCATGGAAACGCCGATTCATTTGGGTCCGGCGGTCTTCCCCCGCCCCCAGGCCTTGCCATGGTATGAGATGGTGCTCGGGCGCAGGCTGGGGGAGTCAGGCCGCCTCACCGGCAGCAGTTCCGGCATCAGGGTCCGGCAGACCGGCTGACGCCGGAACCTGCTCTTCGGCTCCGATGGCCTGCTCCGATCGCGGGCAAGCCCGCCCCTGCAAAAGCGCGCGGCCTCCGTCACCTGTAGGAGGGGCTTCAGCCCCGATAGCGCGCAGCCCTTCGCGGCTAAAGCCGCTCCTACAAAAGCGCGCGGCCGTCGTCGCCTGTGGGAGGGGCTTCAGCCCCGATGGGCCACCGCCACGCCCCGGTCGATGCATACGAACCCGCCCGCTTCATTCCGCCCGCCCACGCGCCTGAGCCACCAATGCCAAGGCACGTTGACGCCCTCCCGTCGGGATGCTACTTTCTCAGGCCAAATCCCCCAATGACGGCGTGCCAGATAGCCGGGGGAGAGTGGAAATCTGTGCGCGGCGGAGACCAACATAAAAATATCGAGGACATGGACGGGCTGGAAACCGGCGGGAAATCCGCTGGCGGAGCTATTCACGGGAAGCCCGTTGGCGGAGCTATTCAGGAAGCGACCGGGCAAACCCGTTCCCGCCACAGTGAACCCCGTTCCCGATATCGTCATCGCGAACTCAACTCCCGTCATCGCCACCGGGAACCCAACCACCGTCATCGCGAACCCAGTCACCGTCATTGCGAGCGAAGCGAAGCAATCCAGAGCGTCCGCGAAATCAAGCTCCTCTGGATCGCCGCGTCGCTTCGCTCCTCGCGATGACGGAATGGTTTGGCGTTTCCTTGACGCGTTGAACAAACCCATTCCCGCCACCGCGAACTCAACCCCCGTCATTGCGAGCGCTGTTGCCTTTAGCCACGAGGCCGAAGGCCGTGGTGGGAAGCAATCCAGAGCGCCCGCGAAATCACCCCCCCCCGGATCGCCGTGCCGCGCCGCTCCCCACAATAACGGAATCCTCCAGCGCTTCCTTGCATCGCTCCGCTTCGGGCTGCCGGCTCTCGCCCTGCTGCTGGGCGGGTGCGCCAGCGTGCCGCCGACGCCGATGCGCTTCGTCAACGACAAGGTGGCGGCTTCCTGGCCGGCGCCGCCGGACGTGCAGCGCTACCGTTACGTGGGCGAACTCACCGGCGAGGCCAACTTCCTGGCCGACGGCGCCGAGAAAAAGAAATTCAACGTGCTGGCCTGGCTGGTCGGGCTGATCGTCGGCGAGGACGCCCCGGTGGTGCTGCTGCGCCCGCAGAGCGGCGCGGTCGACGCCGCCGGCCGGGTCTACGTCACCGACGTCGGGCGCAACGCCGTCTTCGTTTTCGACCGGGTCGAAAACAAGCTCGACGTATGGGAATGGGCCGGCGAAACCCAGCGCTTCCTGGCGCCGGTCGGCGTCGCCGCCGGAGCCGACGGCGCCCTCTTGGTGGCCGACGCCGAAATCGGCGCGGTGGTGCGCCTCGACCGGAAAGGCAACCCGGCGGGGCAGTTCGGCAAGGGCGCGCTGACCCGCCCCACCGGGCTGGCGCGCGACGCCGCGCGGGGGCGGGTCTACGTCGCCGACACCCACGCCCACGACATCAAGGTATTCGACGACCGCGGCGAATTGCTCGAAACCATCGGCCGCCGCGGCGAAGCGCCGGGCGAATTCAACTTCCCCACCCACCTCGCCTTCGCCAACGGCCTGCTTTACGTCACCGACGCGATGAATTCCCGCATCCAGGTCATCGACGCCGCCGGCAAGGTCCAGCGGAGCTTCGGCGAGCGCGGCCTGTACGTCGGCAACCTGCCGCATCCGAAGGGCGTCGCCGCCGACAGCGACGGCAACATCTACGCCGTCGAGTCCTATTACGACCACCTGCTCGTATACAACTCTGTCGGCGAACTGCTGCTGGCCATCGGCGGCAAGGGGTATGGCACCGGCCAGTTCTACCTGCCCGCCGGGGTCTGGGCCGACAGCGCCAACCGCATCTACGTGGCCGACATGTTCAACGGGCGAATCGTGGTTCTACAATATCTGGGGGATAAGTGACATGAAGCGCTTCGTTCGCATCGCGGTGCTGTTTACGTTCACGCTGGCCGTCGTCGGCGGTTCCGCCTTCGCCGCCAAGGTCGCCGACATCAGGAACACCAAGCACAACCTCTCCAACACCAGTCCGGGCACCGTCAAGGCCACCACCGAAACCCAGGTCTGCGTCTTCTGCCACACGCCGCACGCCGCCACCCCGATCAAGGCGCCGATCTGGAACCGTGCGCTTTCGACTTCAGACGGCAGCTATGGCCTGTATACCTCGGAATCCCTGCAGGCCGCCGATCCTGCGACGCCGCTGGCCGACCGGCCCGCGCAGCCCGCAGACAGCTCCAAGCTCTGCCTTTCCTGCCATGACGGCGTCATGGCGCTGGGCAATGTCGGCGTGCTCAATGGGCTGGTGAATCAGACCATCGCCCTCGGCGGCACCGATGTCGGCGGCACCATGCCCAACGGCAGCGGCGCCACCACCGGCTACACCCGCGATCTCGGTACCGTTCTCACCAACGACCACCCGATCTCGTTCACCTACAACAGCGCGCTGGCCACGCTCGACGCGGAACTGGTCAATCCGGGAATCGCGCCGGGAAACACCTATATCGCCAACCGCGTCCAGCACAACCCCGCTCGCCCGGACTTGCCGCTGGAATCCGGCAAGATGCAGTGCGTCACCTGCCACGACCCGCACATCCGCGACGCCGATCTGGCGGTAAACGCCAAGTTCCTGCGCCTCAACCGCCTGCAGGAAGCGGCGCCGGGCGCCACCTTCGCGGCCGCCGGCGACCAGGTCTGCCTTGGCTGCCACAGCAAGGCGGGCTGGAGCGGCTCGGCCCACGTCAACTCCGCCGTCGCCGACGAAACCTACGCCGCCGCTGCCGCCACCCAGCGCGAATTCGCCGCCAACCTGCCGGTATGGAAGGCCGGCTGCCTCAACTGCCACGACACCCACACCGTGCAGGGCGCGCGCCGCCTGCTGCGCGAGGGCACCGACAGCGTCGCCACGCCCAAGGCGGGCGGCAACCCGGCGCAGGAAGAGACCTGCTACCAGTGCCACGACGGCTCCACCACCGTAATCACCCCCGCCACCGCCGTGCCCAACATCAAGACCGACTTCGGCCTTGCCCGGCACATGCCGATCAAGAGCACCGAACAGCCCGCGGGCGCCGAGGTCCATGCCATCACCGACAAGGATTTCAGCGAAACCCAGTTGCTGCTCGGCAAGGGCAACCTCACCAACCGCCACGCCGAGTGCACCGACTGTCACAACCCGCACCGCGTTATCAAGAACCGCCTGTTCAACGCCAACCCGGCCACGCCCGATGCGGGCGGCACTCATACCCACACCCTTGCCGCCGGCCAGACCCACAACAACCTCGCCTCCGGCGTGCTGGCCGGCACCACCGGCGTCGAGCCGGTCTACGTCGCCACCGCTTGGGGCTCGCTGCCCAGCAGCTATACGCTTAAGAAAGGCAACGGCGGCCCCGGCGCCAGCACCGCAGTGGGCAGCACCTGGGTGACGCGTGAATATCAAGTCTGTCTCAAGTGCCACTCGGACTACGCCTGGAACGAGCCGAACCGGCCCATCGTCGGCCCCTCCATCGGCGTCAACGGCGTCACCATGTACACCAACCAGGCGATGGAGTTTCAGGCCCCGGTCGGCGACAAGGGTGAAAAGGTTGCCGGCTCAGTCGGTGCGTTGGCCAACCACCGCTCCTGGCACCCGGTGATCGACAACACCGGCCGCACCGCAGCGGTTCGCGGCATGAACGCCAACCTGTTTCTTGCCCCCTGGAACGATGCCACCGGCACCAACATCGGCAATCAGACCATGTACTGCTCCGATTGCCACGGCACCAACGTCACCTCCGGCACCAGCGTGATCCCCGATGGCGGCAACCCCTGGGGTCCGCACGGCTCCGGCAATGACTTCATCCTCAAGGGGACCTGGAACAACGAGACCGGCGCCGCCGGAACAAACACTAGCGGACTCTGCTTCAAGTGCCATGACTGGAATAATTACGCCAATCCCAACAATCTTGCTCCGCTGCTCAGCGGCTTCCGCCAGGGTGTTGCCGCTGCGGGGTGCGCATTACAAAATCCAACGATCAACCTGCACACGGGCCATGCTAATCAGCTTCTTGCTCTCGAATGTACCTGGTGCCATGTGGCGGTGCCGCACGGCTGGAAGAACAAGCAATTGCTCATCGACATTTCCGTTGCCGCGCCTGATGGTTGTGGGGCCGTCGAGAATTGTAACGCCCCGCCATATATACAGGGTGGCTATCTGGGCGGCAACGGTGCCGTCAACTGGCGTGTCAGCGGCGAGTGGGCAGCCGCCGACTGCGGCGGCCAGGCCTGGATGAACGGCATGGCTGCCGGTGGCGCATGTAATGCGCCCATATGAAGGGAGCCTCTCCCTGCATGGGACGTTGACAGCGCCGCGAGCGCTGCGTGCGCTGGCCTCGCTGCGGCTGACCCTCGGGCTGTTGTTGCTCCTGCTGCTGTTCGCCGCCGTCTTCCTCGTGAATCGTTCGGTTCCGAGCCTCTGGCTGGCGCTGCCGCTGGGACTGCTCGCCCTCAATCTGCTCGCCGCGATCCTTACCCATGCCGCTTTCCGCCGCGAACCAGCACTACTTGCTT
>JAUPLV010000016.1 GCA_030836725.1 Pseudomonadota bacterium
GATTGCCAGGAACCGCGAACTGATGGGTGCAACCGACCCGAAGAAGGCCGAGCCTGGCACGATCCGCGCCGATTTCGCCGAGAGCATCGACGCCAATGCCGTGCATGGCTCCGACGCGCCGGAGACCGCTGCGATTGAAATCGCCTATTTTTTCCCCGCCTGCGAAGTCTACGCCGGCCGTTAAGCACGCAGTAATGCCGCAAAACCTGCTTGATTTCGACCTGGAAGGACTGACCGCCTGGTTCGGCGAACTTGGCGAAAAGCCGTTTCGCGCCAGACAGGTGTTCCACTGGGTGCATCAGGCCGGGGTGGCGGATTTCGTGCAGATGACCGATATCGCCAAAAGCCTGCGCGAAAAATTGCAGCAACGGGCGGTGGTGGCGGTCCCGGCAATCAACTACGCCCACACTTCGGCCGACGGCACCCGCAAATGGCTGTTCGATGTGGGCGTCGCCAATGGCATCGAAACCGTATTCATCCCGGAAGAAGATCGCGGCACCCTGTGCGTGTCGTCACAGGTCGGCTGCGCGCTGGAATGCACCTTTTGCTCGACCGGGAGGCAGGGTTTCAACCGCAATCTCACGGTGGCCGAGATCATTGGCCAGCTGTGGGTGGCGCAGCACAGCCTGAAGACCGAGCCCAACCGCACCACGGGAGAAATGGCCGAGCGGCCGGTGAGCAACGTCGTGATGATGGGCATGGGCGAACCGCTGGCGAATTTCGAGAACGTGGTGACCGCGCTCGGCGTCATGCTCGACGATCATGCCTACGGCCTGTCGCGACGGCGGGTGACGGTGTCGACCTCTGGGCTGGTTCCGGCGATGGACCGTCTGGCCGAACGCTGTCCGGTGGCGCTGGCGGTGAGCCTGCACGCGCCCAACGACGCGTTGCGCGACCGGATCGTGCCGATCAACAGGAAATATCCGCTGCGCGAACTGATGGCGGCGTGCCGGCGCTATCTGGTGCATGCGCCGCGCGATTTCATTACCTTCGAATATGTGATGCTGGCCGGGGTGAACGATCAACCCGAACACGCGCGCCAGCTGATCGAACTGACTCGGGATGTGCCGTGCAAATTCAATCTCATCCCGTTCAATCCGTTCCCGGATTCCGGCTATGAAAAACCTCGAATGGAATCGATGCGCGTGTTCCGCGAGATCCTGCAGGATGCGGGCTATGTGGTCACCACGCGCAAGACGCGCGGCGACGATATCGACGCGGCCTGCGGCCAGCTTGCCGGCAAGGTTGCCGACAGGAGCGGGCGCGTGATGAAAAGAATGCATAAGGAGGCGGCGTGAGAAAACGGATACTTTTGGCGGCGGCCCTGCTGGCAGGCTGCGCGGGCCAGCCTGTTGGGGAAAGCGGTGTGGCCAACACCCAGGTTGACAGCGAAAGCCGTCAGCGCGCGCGCGCCTTCACCGATCTGGCCAGCGCCTATTTCGCTCGCGCCCAGTACAAGGTCGCGCTCGACGAGCTGCGCAAGGCGATTACCGCCGACAACCATTTTGGCCCGGCCTACAACGCCTACGGCCTGATCTACATGGAGCTGACCGAGGACAAGCTGGCCGAGGAAAATTTCCGTCACGCCATCGAGCTGGATCGCAGCGATTCCGTGACACGCAACAACTATGGCTGGTTTCTTTGCACCCGCGGTCGCTATGACGAAGGGCTGGAGCAGTTCAGCATCGCCCTGCGCAATCCGCTGTACACCCATCCCGAAGAGGCCATGGCGAATTCCGGACTGTGCGCGGAAAGGAAAGGCGATCTCGCGCTGGCTGAAGCAAATCTGGCTAAATCGCTCAAGCTGCAACCCGACAACCCCAACACCCTGCTGAAGCTGGCCGGCCTGAATTTTCGCCGGGGCCGGCTGATGGAAACGCAGCGTCTGCTGGGACGGCACGCCGAACTGGCGCCGCCGACCTCTGAGAGCCTGTGGCTGGGATTGCGGCTGGAACGCAAGCTGGGCGACCGCTCGCAGGAAGCGGCTTACGGCCTGCAGTTGCGCAAGCACTTTCCCGACTCGAATGAAGCGAAGCTGTTGCAGACTGGGCAATACGAATGAGCGAGAGCGAGCAGCTTTCGATCGGCCAGATTCTGCGCGAGGCCCGTGAAACGCAGGGCATGACGCTGGACGATGCGGCGGCACGCCTGCGTCTGATGCATCGCCAGATCGAGGCGATTGAATCGGACGAATTCGGGATTCTTGGCCAACCGGTGTTCGCACGCGGTTTTGTGCGAAATTATGCACGCTTGCTCGGGCTGGCCCACGAGCCCCTGCTGGCGCGCATGGAAGGCGCACCGGTGGAGCCTGTCATCGTGACTCAGGCGGAATCGCCTCCCAAGCGTTCCTGGCTGGCCTCGCCCTGGCTGATCCTGCTGCTGTTGGGTGCGCTGGCGGCTGTGGCTGTGCCGATGGCGTTGTATTGGTGGCTCAACGGCGAGGAGGAGGCAGACGCTCCGCCCGAGCCTGCCGCGGTGCAATCGGCTCCAGCGTCGGTCGCCCCGTCGCAGCCCGAGGCTCAGGCAGGCGACACGGCGCCTGAACCTGAAGCCCCTGCGGCGCAGGTCGCACTGGTCGCGTCGCCGGCGTCCGCGACTGCGCCGGCTGGAGCGGATGAGGCCGCCGCGCCGGTTCCGGTTGCGACCAGAAGTGTGCTGCATATCGAGTTCGGCGAAGAGTCCTGGGTCGAGATCAAGGATGCCAGCGGGCGTATGCTGCATCGCCAACTCAACCAGCCCGGCACCCGCGTCGACATCCACGGCCAACCGCCGTTCGATGTGGTGATCGGTAATGCGGCGCAGGCGCGGATGACCTATAACGGTCGTCCGATCGACTTGAAACCTTTCACCGAAGTGACCGTCGCCCGTTTTACTCTTGAAGAATAGCCACCCTGGAAGAATGATGTCCAAAATAGTTCGCCGTCCCAGCCGCCAGGTGCGGATCGGCCCTGTGCTGGTCGGCGGCGATGCGCCGGTGGTGGTGCAGTCGATGACCAATACCGATACCGTCGACATTGCGGCCACCGTGCGCCAGGTGCAGGTGCTGGCCGAGGCCGGTTCGGAACTGGTGCGCCTCACCGTCAACTCCCTTGAGGCCGCCGCCGCGGTGCCGCGCATCCGCGAGCGCCTCGATGTGCTCGGTTGCCGCGTGCCGCTGATCGGCGATTTCCATTTCAACGGCCACAAACTGCTGACCCAGGTGCCGGAATGCGCGCAGGCGCTGGCCAAGCTGCGCATCAACCCCGGCAACATCGGGCGCGGCAACAAGCGCGATGAGCAGTTCGCCACCCTGATCGAAGTAGCCTGCCGCTATGACAAGCCGGTGCGCATCGGCGTCAACTGGGGCAGCCTCGACCAGGCGCTGGCCGTGCGCATGATGGACGACAACGCGCGCCTTGCCGAGCCGGAGGAGGCCGAGGTGGTGATGCGCCGCGCGATGGTGGCCTCGGCGCTGGAGTCGGCGAAAAAAGCCGAGGAACTGGGCCTTGGCGGCGGCATGATCATCCTGTCGTGCAAGATGAGCCGGGTGCAGGACCTGATTTCGGTGTACCGCGACCTTGCGTCGCAGTGCGATTATCCGCTGCACCTGGGTCTGACCGAGGCCGGCATGGGCAGCAAGGGCATCGTCGCCTCGACCGCGGCGCTGGCGGTGCTGCTGCAGGAAGGGATCGGCGACACCATCCGAATTTCTTTAACGCCGGAACCGGGCGGCGACCGCACCCAGGAAGTCCGGGTCGGCCAGGAAATCCTGCAGGCGCTGGGGCTGCGCGCCTTCACCCCGCAGGTCACCGCCTGCCCCGGCTGCGGCCGCACCACCTCGACCGTGTTCCAGGAACTGGCGCGGGACATCGAAACCTACCTGCGCAGGCAGATGCCGCTGTGGCGCGGCCAGTATCCCGGCGTCGAGTCGATGCAGGTTGCGGTGATGGGCTGCGTGGTCAACGGTCCTGGCGAATCCAAGCACGCCAACATCGGCATCTCGCTGCCCGGCACCGGCGAAGTGCCGGTCGCGCCGGTATACGTCGACGGCGAAAAGACCGTGACGCTGAAGGGTGATCGCATCGCCGCGGATTTCCAGGCGATCGTCGAGGAATATGTGCGGCGGCGGTATGGGCATTGAAAAAACATTTGTCCGCGAAGGACGCGAAGGGTCGCGAAGTAAAGATCAAGAAAAACGGGGGTTGGGTTTTCTTCGCGCTTCTTCGCGTCCTTTATGCCCTTTTCGGGTATTCGCGGATAAAAAAACCAATTTTTAAAACATGAGCAACGACAACATCCAATCCGTGCGCGGCATGAACGACATCCTGCCCGACGTCACCGACACCTGGCAGGGCTTCGAGGCGATCGTGCGCGACTGGCTGCGGCGCTACGGCTACCGCGAGATGCGCACGCCGATCCTCGAGCATACCGGCCTGTTCAAGCGCGCCATCGGCGAGGTGACCGACATCGTCGAGAAGGAGATGTACACCTTCGTCGACGAGCTGAACGGCGAATCGCTGGCGTTGCGCCCGGAAGGCACGGCGTCGTCGGTGCGCTCGGTGATCCAGCACAATCTGCTGTACGACGGCGGCAAGCGCCTGTGGTACGCCGGCCCGATGTTCCGCCACGAGCGCCCGCAGAAGGGGCGCTACCGTCAGTTCCACCAGGTCGGCGTCGAGGCGCTCGGCTTTGCCGGGCCGGACGTCGATGCCGAACTGATCGTGATGTGCGCCGACCTCTGGCGCGCATTGGGAATTGCGCCGACGCTGCAAATCAACACGCTGGGCGACATCGAATCGCGGCATCGCCACCGCGCCAGGCTGATCGACTATTTCGAGGCGCACCAGGACGCCCTCGACGAGGATTCGAAGCGGCGGCTGCACAGCAATCCGCTGCGCATCCTCGACAGCAAGAACCCGGCGATGCAGGCGCTGAACGATGCGGCGCCCAGGCTGATGGACGAGCTCGACGACGCGGCGCTGGCGCATTTCGACGCGCTGCAGGCGCTGTTGCGCGCCAACGGCATTGCCTATGAAATCAATCCGCGCCTGGTGCGCGGGCTCGACTACTACAACCGCACCGTGTTCGAATGGGTGACCGACCAGCTCGGCGCGCAGGGCACGGTCTGCGCGGGCGGACGTTACGACGGCCTGATCGAGCAGCTGGGCGGCAAACCGGCGCCTGCCGCCGGTTTCGCCATGGGCATCGAGCGCCTGCTGGCACTGATGGAGGCGGCGGGCACGCCGCTGTCGACGCCGGTGCCGGATGCGTATATTGTCCACGCCGGCGATGCGGCGCAGGCGTTCGCCTGGCAGGCGGCATCGGCGCTGCGCCGTGCCGGACTCGCCGTCGTGCTGCATTGCGGCGGCGGCAGTTTCAAGTCGCAAATGAAAAAGGCCGATGCCAGCCGCGCCCGTTATGCGGTGATCATCGGCGACGACGAAGCAGCGGCGCAGCAGGTGACGCTGAAACCCCTGCGCGGCACGGCTGAACAGACCTGCGTCGAAGTGACGCTGGCAATTGAATTTTTGAAAAAGGCATAGAACAAGATGGCAACCTACGATCTCGACGAACAGGAACGGCTGGACGAACTGAAAGCCTGGTGGAAACGCTGGGGTGGCCTGGCGATGGTCTGCCTGGCGGTGGCGATTGCCGCGGGGGCAGGCTGGCGCTACTGGCAGAATCGCGAGGCGACGCAAAGTTTCGAGGCTGCCGCCGTGTACGAAAAGCTGACCGGATCGCTCGCGACCAACGATGCCAAGGCGGCGCGCGAGGCCGGGGCGATGCTGATCGAAAAGTACAAGGACACCGCCTACGCGCCGCGTGCGGCATTGTTGCTGGCCAAACTCAACGCCGGCGTCAAGGACCTGAAAAGTGCGCAAACCCAGCTTGAATGGGCGGTTGCCAACAGCAAGGAACCCGCGGTCAAGGATCTGGCCCGTCTGCGGCTGGCCGGGGTGCTGCTCGACCAGAAGGAATACGACGCCGCGCTGAAAACCCTGTCCGCCGCCCACAGCGATGCATTCGCATTCCGCTTTCACGATTCAAGGGGCGACGTGCTGCTGGCGCAGGGCAAGCCGGATGAAGCGCGCGCGGCTTATCAGGCGGCGTTCGCCAAGATGCAGGAAGACAATCCCTACCGCAATGTCGTCGAGTTGAAGCTTGATGCGCTGGGGGGAGAGACCAAGTGAAAGCGCGCCTGATGATCGTCGGCCTGGCGCTCGCCGTGTCGGGGTGCGGCACGGTGGGCGGCTGGTTCGGCGCCGGCCCGGCCAAGGCCAAGCCCACCGACCTGGCTGAATTCAAGGTGACGATCGCGCTGGTCGAAGCCTGGAAGGGCGACACCGGTGAAACCGCCGGTCATTTGTTTTCCCCGCTGGCCGAGGGCGACGACGTGTTCGCCGCGGGCGGCAGCCGGGTGGCGCGTATTACCGTGTCGAACGGCAAGACGGTGTGGAAAACCGACACCGGTGTAAAACTCTCTGCCGGCGCCGGCGCCGGCCTGGGATTGGTGCTGGCGGGCGGCGGCAAAGGTGAATTGCTGGCGCTCGATCCTGCCAGTGGTCAGCCGCGCTGGCAGGCGGCGTTGTCGAGCGAGGTCACCGGGCAGTTGCTGGCGGCGGCCGACACCGTGATCGCTCGCACCGGCGATGGCCGCGTGCATGGCCTCGCCGCCGCCGACGGCAGCCGCAAATGGCTGTACACCCGCACCCTGCCGGCCTTGAGCCTGCGCGGGTCGGGCGGCATGGCGGTGCGCGGCGACGTGCTGTACGCCGGCTTTCCGGGCGGCAAGCTGGTTGCGCTCAACGCCGCCAACGGCGCGCAGTTGTGGGAGGCCACGGTGGCGCTGCCGCGCGGGGCGACCGAACTCGAGCGGGTGGCCGACGTGATGGGCGCGCCGGTGGTGGACGGACGCCAGGTGTGCGCCGTCGCCTACCAGGGGCGAGTGGCCTGCTTCGACAGCCGCACCGGCGAGCCGCTGTGGGCGCGCGACACCTCCAGCAACAGCGGGCTGGCGATGGACGAGATCAATGTCTACGTCACCGACGACAAGGATGCCGTGACCGCCTACGATAAAACCAGCGGCCGCGCCGGCTGGCGGCAGGATAAACTGGCGCATCGCCAAGTGACCGCGCCGTTGGCGTTCGGCGACTGGGTGGTGGTGGCCGACGGCGAAGGCGTCGTGCACCTGCTGTCGGTCGCGGACGGCAGCTTCGCGGCTCGCGCCAGGGTCGATGGCGCCGTTCGCACCGCGCCGGTCGACATCGGGCCGGGCTTCGCGGTACAGACGGCCAAAGGCACTGTGGCCGCTTTCAGAATCAAGTAAACCATGCGCCGGCCTGGCCGGCGCGTAGCAAGGATAAGCATGCTTCCCACTCTGGTTCTTGTCGGGCGTCCAAACGTCGGCAAGTCCACCCTCTTCAACCGCCTCACCGGCACCCGCGACGCCCTGGTGCACGACATGCCGGGGATGACGCGCGACCGTCATTACGGGCGCGGGCGCATCGGCGGAAAACCCTATCTGGTGGTCGATACCGGCGGTCTCGAACCGGTGGCCGCGGAAGGCATCATGGCCGAAATGGCGCGCCAGACCCTGCAGGCCATCGACGAGGCCGACGCCATCATCTTCATGGTCGATGCGCGCAGCGGCCTGACGCCGCAGGACAAGGTGATCGCCGACCGCCTGCGCCGGGCGGCCTGTCCGGTGCTGTTGGCGGTCAACAAGGCCGAGGGCATGAATCCATCGGTGGTCACCGCCGAATTCCATGAGCTGGGATTGGGCGATCCGCTGGCGATTTCCGGCGCCCATGGCGACGGCATCTCCGACCTGATTGACGAGGCGCTGGCGCCGTTTCCCGAAGAGGAAGAAAAAGCCGACGAATTCGGCATTCCCAAAATCGCCCTGGTGGGGCGCCCCAACGTCGGCAAGTCGACCCTGGTCAACGCGCTGGTGGGCGAGGAGCGCGTCATTGCGTTCGATCAGCCGGGCACCACGCGCGATTCGATCTATGTCGAGTTCGAGCGCGACGGCAAGCCCTACATCCTGATCGACACTGCCGGCGTGCGGCGCCGCGGCAAGGTATTCGAGACGGTGGAAAAGTTCTCCGTCATCAAGACGCTACAGGCGATCGAGGATGCCAACGTGGTGGTGCTGGTGCTCGATGCGCGCGAGAACATTTCCGAGCAGGATGCGCATCTGGCCGGATTCGTTCTGGAAAGCGGACGCGCCCTGGTGGTCGCGATCAACAAGTGGGACGGCCTCAGCCCCGAGCAGCGCGACGACATCAAGCGCGAGATCGGGCGCAAGCTGGCGTTTCTCGACTTTGCCTGCTTCAACTACATCTCGGCGCTGAAGAGCAAGGGCCTGGAAAACCTGCTGAAGGACGTCGAGGCCGCCCACGCCGCCGCCTTCATCAAGATGTCGACGCCGAAGCTGACGCGGGTTCTGGAGATGGCGGTGGAACAGCACGCGCCGCCCAAGAACGGCCTGTTCCGCCCCAAACCGCGGTATGCCCATCAGGGCGGCAAGAATCCGCCGGTCATCATCCTGCATGGCAACGCGCTGGAAGGTCTGCGCGACGACTACAAGCGCTATCTGGAAAGCAGTTTCCGCAAGGCGTTCAAACTGCATGGCACGCCGCTCAGAATCCAGATCAAGGAAGACGAGGGCAAGAACCCGTTCGAAGGCAAAAAGCGGGCGCCATTGACCGAGAGCGAAGCGACGCGGATGCGGCGCAAGAAGCGGGTGCGGCGCAAGGTTTACGGTTCCAGTTGAGCGCGCTCGGCTCCGCCCGCGAGGGGCAGGCCGTGGTTGTCCCCGCAAGGGGGAGGCCATGTCTGTAAGCTGCTAAAGCAGGAACAGTCATGCACTAAAGCCGCTGAAGCGGCGACAACCACGCTCCACCCGCGAGGGGTAGGCCGTGGTTGTAAGCCGATAAATCGGCAACAACCACGCTCAGTCCAGCCAGCGCACCAGATAGAAAAGCTTGAAACCTTCCGACGAGCGCGAGGGGCCGCTGGCGATCGCCGCGTGGCGGCCCTTGGCCGGATCGGCGTGCGCCAGCGCTTCCTCTTCACTGCCGAAAACCTCAACCACGCCTTCGGGAAACCGCGTGCGTTTTTTCCCCGCCGGAGAATAAATCACCACCGCCGAGGTGCCGACGACATAAGACTCGACATCGGTGAACAAACTGGCGGCTTGCGGCATGGTCAGTGCGACTTTTTCGGAATGCTGCCGATCTTGACGACGTGGGCGCTGGGCGTCTCGTCGGTGAAATGCGGGCGCTCCTCCAGCGTGCGCCCGGTCAGTTTTGCCAACTCGGCTTCACGGTTGGAAATCACCACCAGGCAATCCTTGATGCCGAGCACCGTGGCTTCGGTCAGCGGGCTGGGGTTGCCGTCGCGCGGCGCCGTGTCGCGCACGATGGAGGTCAGGGTCTTGCGCATCATGCGCATGATGCGCTGTTCGTCGTGCAAAGTTTTATCGATATCCATGGGGAAACTCCGGGGCTGCTGCAAAGAGCGATCATTGTCAGCGCGAGGCGGTACTTCGTCAACGCAAGTCCCTGGCAGGAACGGGGATAAATCCCGGTGGGGGATAAGAAAGATGAACTGCCGTAGCCGGGCTCCTGCGGCGAGTGCAATACGGGCTAAAATGAGACTTCCAAATCACTACGGCAGTGGGGGCGGCGTCCCCCGCGTTCCCTGCCTCACCTCGACTTTGATAGTGAAACCCGTCTTCCATCGATTCGTTCCATCGCCGCCTGCCGCGGGCCGCCTGTCAGCCTGGCCGGCCCCGAACCGGGAGTGTCCGCTTGTTTGACCGACACGAGGGTGGGGAGCGCGTCATTCTGGTGGCGCTTGATTTTGGCGATCCGGATTTTGCCGAAAGCCAGGCCGAGTTGCGCCTGCTGGCGGGCGGTGCCGGGCTCGATATTCTGGGCGAGGTGCAGGGCAAGCGCAGCCGCCCGGACGCCGCCTTGTTCGTGGGCAGCGGCAAGGCCGACGAAATCGCGGCGCTGGTGGCCGCCGCCGAGGCCGACGTGGTCATTTTCAATCACGAGCTGTCGCCCGCCCAGGAACGCAATCTGGAGCGGCGCCTGCACTGCCGGGTGATCGACCGGGTCAGCCTGATTCTGGATATCTTCGCCAGCCGCGCGATCAGCGCCGAAGGCAAGCTGCAGGTCGAGCTGGCCCAGCTGCAACATTTGTCGACCCGGCTGGTACGCGGCTGGACTCACCTGGAACGTCAGCGCGGCGGCGTGGGAATGCGCGGTCCGGGCGAAAAACAGCTGGAAACCGACCGCCGACTGATCGGGGTGCGGGTCAAGGCATTGCGCGAGCGGCTCGCCAGGCTGGGCAAGCAACGCCGTACCCAGCGACGTTCGCGCGCGCGCCAGCACGTGTTGTCAGTGGCGCTGGTGGGTTACACCAATGCCGGCAAGTCCACGCTGTTCAACGCGCTGACCCGTGCCGGCGCTTATGCGGCCGACCAGTTGTTCGCCACGCTCGACACCACCACGCGCAAGATGTACCTGCCGCAACAGGGGGACTGGTCGGGCGGCGAGGTGGTGCTGTCGGATACCGTCGGTTTCATCACCCGTCTGCCGCACGAATTGGTGGCCGCTTTCCGCGCCACGCTGGAAGCGACCACGGAGGCCGATCTTTTAATGCATGTGATCGATGCGGCCAGTTCCGGACGCGAGCGCCAGATCGAGGCGGTGGAAAAAGTGCTGCACGAGATTGGCGCGGATGCGGTGCCGCAGCTTCGGATCTATAACAAGCTTGATTTGACGGACGTTGCGCCGGGAGTAGGCCGCGACGAGTATGGTAAACTTCAAAGCGTTTATGTGTCGGCCAAAACCGGCGCGGGGCTTGAGCTTTTGCGGGATGCGTTGTCGGAATTCCTTGCAGCACAGGCTTCTCCGGAGAGAACCGGCGTAGCAGATATACCCACTTCCCAATTTTCGGAACACACAGCATAAAGATATGGCCTGGAATGACCCGCAATGGGGCAATAGCGGCAACCGCAACAAGAACAGTGGGCCGCCCGATCTGGACGAGATCTGGCGGCGCATCAACCAGCGACTGAGCGCCCTGTTTGGCGACAAGGGCGGCAGCGGCGGCGGTGGTTCGCCTTCGGGGATGCCGGGCGGCGGCAATCTGGCTGGCCTGCTGGCCGGCGCGCTGGTGCTGGTGTGGGCGGCGAGCGGCTTCTATATCGTCGACACCGGCCAGCGCGGCGTTGTGCTGCGCTTTGGCCAGTACGTCGGCACTACCGAGCCGGGGCCGCGCTGGCACCTGCCGTGGCCGGTCGAGTCGCGTGAAAAGGTCAACATCGACCAGGTCCGGACCGTGGAGGTCGGTTACCGCAACAACGTCAAGACCAGGGTGCTGAAAGAATCGCTGATGCTGACCGATGATGAAAACATCATTGATCTGCAGTTCGCCGTGCAGTACATCCTGAAGGACCCGGTCGAGTTCCTGTTCATCAACCGTTCGCCGGAAGACAGCGCGCTGCAGATCGCCGAAACCGCGATGCGCGAAATCGTCGGCAAGTCGAAAATGGACTTCGTGTTGTATGAGGGTCGTGCGGAGATTGCGGCCAAAGCCAAGCAACTGATGCAGGAGATCCACGATCGCCACAAGACCGGCATCAGCATCAGCCAGGTGACGCTGCAGAACATCCAGCCGCCCGAGCAGGTGCAGGCCGCGTTCGACGACGCTGTGAAAGCGGGTCAGGATCGCGAGCGCCTGAAGAATGAAGCCGAGGCCTATTTCAACGACGTGGTGCCGCGCGCCCGTGGTCTGGCTTCGCGTTTGAAGGAAGAGGCCGAAGGTTACAAGCTCTCGGTGATCGCCAATGCCGAGGGTGAAGCCAGTCGCTTCGTGCAGGTCTATAACGAATATCAAAAGGCGCCGCAGGTCACGCGCCAGCGTATTTATCTCGACACCATGCAGGCCGTGATGAACAACACCAGCAAAATATTGGTGGACCAGAAAGGCGGCAACAGCCTGCTGTATCTGCCGCTCGACAAACTGCAGCAGATCGTCAGCCAGCCCGTCAGCGGCGCCCAGGAGGTTCTGACGCAGCCGGCTCAGACGGCGCCCGCGCCCGTGGATACGCGTTCGCGTGACGCCTTGCGCAGCCGTGAGCGGGAGGATCGGCCATGAGCAAGAGCATCGGATCGTTGCTGATTGGGTTGCTGGTTGCGCTGGTCGTTCTGAACACAAGCACATTCACGGTGGATCAGCGGCAGAATGCCGTGGTATTCCAGCTGGGCGAGGTTGTCTCGGTAAAGACCAAGCCGGGCTTTTTTTGGAAGCTGCCGCTGGTGCAGAACGTGCGCTTCTTCGATACGCGCATCCTGACGCTGGACGCGGCCGACCCCGAGCGTTTCATTACATCGGAGAAGAAAAACGTGCTGGTCGATTCCTTCATCAAGTGGCGGGTGATCGATGCGCGGCAGTTCTACGTCTCGGTCGGCGGTGACGAAACCCGTGCGCAGATCCGTCTCAACCAGACGGTGAACGACGGCCTGCGCGCCGAATTCGGCAAGCGCACCATCAACGAGGTGGTGTCGGGGCGGCGTGAGGAAATCATGAACATCATCCGCACCAAGGCGGATGCCGATGCACGCAAGATCGGCGTGCAGGTGGTGGACGTGCGGATCAAGCGGGTCGACCTGCCGGAAACGGTGTCGGAAAACGTCTATCGCCGGATGGAGGCCGAGCGCAAGCAGGTGGCCAACGAACTGCGCTCGACCGGCGCGGCCGAGGCTGAAAAGATCAGGGCCGATGCCGACAAGCAGAAGGACGTGATCGTCGCCGAAGCTTACCGCGATGCCCAGCGCGTCAAGGGTGAAGGCGACGCCAAGGCCTCCGCGGAGTATGCCTCCGCCTATGGCAGGAATGCCGAGTTTTACGCCTTCTACCGCAGCATGCAGGCCTATCGCGAAAGCTTCAAGAACAAGAGCGACGTGATGGTGCTCGACCCCAGCGCCGATTTCTTCAAGTACATGAAGAATCCGCGCGCCGCCGGCGGGCAATGACCGGTACTGACTGGCTTGCGGCAACCGGCCTGTTGCTGGTGATCGAAGGCATCCTGCCGTTTGCCGCCCCCGCGGTATGGCGGGACGGCTTCCGCCGGATGCTGGAATTCAGCGACGGCCAATTGCGTTTCATCGGCGCTGCCTCGATGTTGGGCGGCGTTTTTTTGTTGCTGATGCTGAACTGAAATGACTGCCTGGTTATTGCCTGAAAACGTCGAGGATGTGCTGCCGCCGCAGGCCTGGCGCATGGAAGACATGCGGCGCGCGCTGCTGGATCTGTTCCGCGGCCGCGGCTACCAGCTGGTGATCCCGCCGCTGATGGAATACGTCGACTCGCTGCTGACCGGGGTGGGCGCCGATCTCGACCTCAAGACCTTCAAACTGGTCGATCAATTGACCGGGCGGCTGATGGGGGTGCGCGCCGACATCACCCCGCAGGTTGCGCGCATCGATGCCCACCTGCTGGCCGCCAATGCCGTCAATCGCCTGTGTTATGCGGGCAGCGTGCTGCATACCCAGTCCGATGGTTTCCATCGCTCGCGCGAGCCGATCCAGATCGGCGCCGAGTTGTATGGCGAAGCCGGCGCCGGGGCGGATCTCGAAATCCTCACGCTGATGCTGCAGGGTCTTTCCGCATGCGGCATGAAGACGGTGCAGCTCGACATCGGGCATGTCGGGGTTTACCGTGCGCTGGCGCAGGAAGCAGGTCTCAACGGCGAGATCGAACATCAGCTATTCGGCGCACTCCAGGCCAAGGACAGCAGCGCCGTGGCGGTCCTCACCGCCGGCTTGCCCATTGCGCTGCGTGACGCCTTCGCCGCGTTGCCGCAGCTGTATGGCGACCGCGGGGTGCTGGCCGAGGCGCGTGCCCGCTTGCCGCAACTGGCGGCGGTTTCGGCTGCGCTGGATACGCTGGAGGCGCTGGACAACGGGCTTGTCGGCGTCGAGGCGGCCTATGATCTGGCGGAGTTGCGGGGTTACGGTTATCACAGCGGCGTCGTGTTCGCCGCCTATGCCGGCGGGCGCAGCCATGCGATCGCGCAAGGCGGGCGCTACGACGAAGTAGGGCGGGTATTCGGCCGGGCGCGCCCGGCCACCGGTTTCAGTCTGGATTTACGCGAACTGGCCATCGCCAGTTCGGATGCACAATAAAGGGAGATTGCATCATGGCAGCAAAAAACGTCGTCGTCATCGGTACCCAGTGGGGGGATGAAGGCAAGGGCAAGATCGTCGACTGGCTGACCGACCGCGCGCAGGGCGTGGTGCGGTTCCAGGGCGGCCACAACGCCGGCCACACGCTGGTGGTGGCGGGCAAGAAAACCGTCCTGCACCTGATTCCGTCCGGCATCCTGCGCGACAATGTCACCTGCTACATCGGCAACGGCGTCGTGCTGTCGCCGACCGCGCTGCTGGAAGAAATGGACATGCTGCTGGCCGCCGGGGTCGACGTGACGGGCCGCCTGAAGCTCAGCGAAGCCTGCCCGCTCATCATGCCGCACCACGTGGCGCTGGATCAGGCGCGCGAAATCGCCAAGGGCGCCGGCAAGATCGGCACCACCGGGCGCGGCATCGGTCCTGCCTACGAAGACAAGGTGGCGCGCCGCGCGCTGCGCCTGCAGGATCTGTTTCACCGCGAGCGTTTCGCCGCCAAGCTGGGCGAGGTGCTCGACCATCACAACTTCATGCTGAAGAACTACTACAAGGCCGAAGTGGTGAGCTTCAACCAGACGCTCGACACCATGATGGCGATGGCCGAGCGCCTGAAGCCGATGGTGGCCGACGTGCCGCGCAGCCTGTACGAAGTCAACAAGGCGGGCGGCAACCTGCTGTTCGAGGGCGCGCAGGGTACGCTGCTCGACATCGACCACGGCACCTATCCGTTCGTCACCTCGTCAAACTGCACCGCCGGCGGCGCCGCCACCGGCGCCGGTGTCGGCCCGAATTCCCTGCATTATGTGCTGGGGATCACCAAGGCCTATACCACGCGGGTCGGTTCGGGGCCGTTCCCCACCGAACTGTTCGACGATATCGGCCAGTACCTCGGCGAAAAGGGCCATGAATTCGGCTCCACCACCGGTCGCGCGCGCCGTTGCGGCTGGTTCGACGCCGCCGCGCTCAAGCGCTCGATCCAGATCAACGGCGTGTCCGGCCTGTGCGTGACCAAGCTCGACGTGCTGGACGGGCTGGAAACCGTGCGCGTGTGCGTCGGCTACAGGATCGACGGCGAGGTGTGCGACATCCTGCCGGTGGGCGCCGAGTCGATCACCAACGTCGAGCCGATCTACGAGGACCTGCCGGGCTGGAGCGACACCACCGTCGGCGTGCAGGAATTCGACAAGCTGCCGCAAAAGGCGCAGACCTATCTGAAACGGATGGAAGCGCTGTGCGAAGTTCCGGTGGACGTGGTGTCGACCGGACCGGACCGGGTGGAGACGATCGTGCGCCGTCACCCCTATGAGGCGTAATGCCTGAAACAGACAGCACACAAGCAAAAAGCCGACACGAGGTCGGCTTTTTGCTTGTAACATTTGGTGCCCAGAAGAGGACTCGAACCTCCACACCTTGCGGCACACGGACCTGAACCGTGCGCGTCTACCAATTCCGCCATCTGGGCTACAAGGCGCGCATTCTAGAGAGCAGAGATTAAATTGTCAACGAAGAAAACACGCAGTCGCGCAAGCAAGCACCAGATTCCCGCCATTCGTCTGGCCGACCCGTTTTACGAGCGTGAAATCGAGCGCTACGAATCGCCGTTGCCGAGCCGCGAATACATCCTGCAGCTGCTGACCGAGGCCGGCTGTCCGGTCGACGCCGATGCCTTCGCCGGGCAACTGGAAATAACCGAGGCCGAGCGCGATCTGTTCCAGCGCCGGCTGGGCGCGATGCAGCGCGACGGCCAGTTGATGCTCAACCGCAAGCGCCAGCTGTGCCTGCCGGACAAGCTCGACCTGATCAAGGGCCGCGTCGAAGGACACCCGGACGGCTTCGGCTTCGTGGCGCCGGAAGAGGGCGGCGACGACCTCTACCTGTCGCCCAAGGAAATGCACCGCGTGCTGCACGGCGACCGGGTGATGGTGCGGGTGGCCGGCTTCGACCGGCGCGGACGCCGCGAGGCGAAGATCGTCGAGGTGCTGGAGCACGTCAACAAGTTCGTCGTCGGTCGCTATTACCTCGAAGGCGGAGTCGGCTTCCTGATTGCCGAAAACCGCCGCATCAACCAGGACATCCTGGTGCCGGCCGAACACGCCGGCGCCGCGCATCCTGGGCAGGTGGTGACGGTTGAAATCGTCACCCAGCCCGGCGCACACAACGAGGCGGTCGGGCGCGTCAGCGAGATCCTCGGCAGCTTTACCGGCCCCGGCATGGAAATCGAGATTGCCCTCAGGAAGCACGACTTGCCCTATGTGTTCCCGCCCGAGGTCGAGGACCAGGCGTCCAAGCTGCCGAACAAGGTGCTGAAAAAGGACATGGCCGGGCGCGAGGACATCCGTCATCTGCCGCTGGTCACCATCGACGGCGAGACCGCGCGCGACTTCGACGACGCGGTGTACTGCGAGCCGCTCGGCCGCAGCGGCTTCCGCCTGGTGGTGGCGATCGCCGACGTCAGCCATTACGTCAAGCCCAGGGATGCGCTCGACAGCGAAGGCTTCAACCGCGGCAACTCGGTGTACTTCCCGCGCCGCGTCATTCCGATGCTGCCGGAGGCGCTGTCCAACGGCCTCTGCTCGCTCAATCCGGAGGTCGACCGTTTGTCCATGGTGTGCGACATGCGCATCACCTCCGCCGGTTCGATCAAGGAATACCGCTTCTATCCCGCGGTGATTTATTCGCACGCGCGGCTGACCTACAACCAGGTGTGGGACTGGCTGTCCGGCGCCGCCCGGCCCGACGCCAAGCAGGCCGCGCTGATGCCGCACCTGCAGGCGCTGGACAAGCTGTTCCGCACCCTGCTGAAAGCGCGCGCCAAGCGCGGCGCAATCGATTTCGGCTCGACCGAGACGCAGATCCTGTTCGACGACCAGGGCAAGATCGATGCGATCGTGCCGGTGATCCGCAACGATGCCCACCGCATCATCGAGGAATGCATGCTGGCGGCCAACGTCTGCGCCTCGGATTTCCTGCAAGAAAACGAACAGCCCGCGTTGTACCGCGTGCATGAAGGCCCGACAGCCGAGAAGCTCGCCGCGCTGCGCGGGTTCCTGGCCGAATTCGGACTCGATCTCGGCGGCGGCGACAAGCCGCATGCCAAGGATTACGCCGAACTGCTGGAGAAAATCAAGCCGCGGCCCGATCACGGCCTGCTGCAGACCGTGATGCTGCGTTCGCTCAAACAGGCCGTCTACAGTCCCGACAACAAGGGGCACTTCGGTCTCGCCTACGAGGCCTATACCCATTTCACCTCGCCGATTCGCCGCTATCCCGATCTGCTGGTGCATCGCGGCATCAAGGCGGTGCTGAACGGGGAGAAGTTGCCGGCCAAGGGTCTGGCGGAAATCGGCGTGCATTGCTCACAGACCGAACGTCGCGCCGATGATGCCACCCGCGACGTCGACGCCTGGCTGAAGACCTACTTCATGCAGGATCGCATCGGGGACGAATACAACGGCACCGTGAGCGCCGTGACCAGCTTCGGCATGTTTGTCTCGGTCGACGATATTTTCATCGAGGGCCTGGTCCACGTATCCGAGCTTGGTCAGGATTACTTCCACTACGACCAGGCCAAGCACATGATGCTCGGTGAGCGCACCGGCAAGCGCTATCGCCTGGGCGACCGCGTGCGCATCAAGGTGATGCGCGCCGACATCGAAACCAGCAAGATCGACTTCAGTCTGGTCGAGGATTTCGGGGCGGTGGTGGACACCGAAGCGCCGAAGAAGAAAACGTCAAAACCAAGAACGGGCGCCAAGAAGAAATGAGCGAGAAATCTGCTGAAAAGCACGCCGCGGAAAAACTCATCTATGGCTTCCACCCCGTTCTGGCTCGTCTGCGCCAGGATCCCGCGGGCATCTTCGAAATCTACCTCGACCTGACCCGGCGCGACGCGCGCGCGCGCGACCTGGTGCATCAGGCCAAGGACAACGGGGTCAAGCTGGCGCAGGTCGAAGCCGACCGCCTGACCCGCCTGGTCGGCAAGGCCGCCAAGCACCAGGGTGTGGTCGCACGCGTCAAACCGGTCGCGCTGACGCATTCACTCGACGAAGTGCTGGAGAGCATCAAAGGTCCGCCGCTGCTGGTGATCCTCGACGGCGTCACCGACCCGCACAACCTCGGCGCCATCATGCGCTCGGCCGACGCCTTCGGCGTGCACGCCGTCATCGCCCCGAAAGACAATGCCGTCGGCATCAACGCCACGGTGGAAAAGGTCGCCTCCGGCGCCGCAGAAACCGTGCCCTACATCATGGTCACCAATCTCTCGCGCACCATCGAAGACCTCAAGGAACACAACATCTGGGTCATCGCCGCCGACATGGACGGCGAGCAGCCGCTATCCCGCGTCGATGCCAAAACCGGCATCGCCTGGGTGCTCGGCGCCGAGGGCGCGGGCATCCGCCGCCTGGTCAAACAAAACTGCGATCAGGTCGCGCGCATCCCCATCGGCGGCACCGTGGAAAGCCTCAACGTCTCGGTGTCGGCGGCGCTGTGTCTGTATGAGACGGTGCGGCAGCGCACGACAGGCTAGAATGAACGGCGTTTCAACGGGTATTCCAAGGAGCAGACCCATGCAAACCGTCAAACAAATCGTCCACGATATCGCCGACCACTTGCCAGACCAGGCAAGCTTCGACGATGCCATGTATGCCCTCTACGTGCGCCAGAAACTGGAGCGCTCGCTGAAAGCGGCGGAGGAAGGCAAGATCACCTCGCAGGAAGAGATGGAAAAACGCTACCTCAACCATGAAGGTTGAGTGGTCGGATTGCGCGCGGGACGATCTCGACGATCTTGTTTGCTACATCAGTCGGGATTCCGCATTCTATGCCCGCCGCTTTGCCGAAAGGGTTGTCCTTGCCACACGGCGGTTACAAGCCTTTCCAGAAAGCGGCCGCATGATTCCCGAGTCGGAAAACAAAACCCTGCGGGAAATCATCGTTCAGGGTTACCGGGTCATGTATCGCCTTGAGCCGGGCCGTGTGCTCGTGCTTGCGGTGATGCACGGGAGTCGTGACGTTGGCGGGATGGCGGACAAGCCTTGGGGTGAGAACTAGATCGGTCAACTTCAGATCCGTGGTGATAGGCTTCACTAAAGGGTGATTGAAGATACCGTGTCCCATGTTGTTCGCGAAGCCGCCAAAGTGCTGGGCATCAGCCAGTCTCGCGTATCCGACCTGATGCGCGGAAAATGGGACAAATTCAGCCTGGACATGCTGGTGACCCTGGCTACCCGAGGGGGCTGCATTGCGAATTGAAATTGGCGGCTTGGGTGGCGCAGTGAATGTGTTGATGCAAGACCCTGTTCCTTTCTGTTCCTTTATTGTTCCTTTTCTGCATGGCGGGTTGTCGGCAATGACGGTCTTGATCGAGGTGACGGGAAACGCGGTGGATCGCATGATCCCTGTGCCGCTAGGCTGGCGGAAGAAAAGCGCAATCAGGACGCTGGCAGAAAGTTCGGCGGGGAGGGCGGCGATTGCGAATACGATTGGAGAATTTTACTTTGCTGCTAATGCATTGGGATGGGGTAAGCCACCCTTTACCATTGGCGTGGCATTTGAGATGGTGCGGCCAAAGTTTATCGGAATCGGGTTGTGGTCTGATTCCCCATGCGCAAAGTACTGAAGAATGGAAAATTTTTCATCCTCAATTCGTTGGTTCGAACTCCAGCCCAAGGATTTGAAGGGACTCTCATTTGAAGTTCTCACAGAGCGATTCCGTTGGGAGGGGATTGCCGGGCTTGTTATTCATTTGGAGTCTCTCAATGGTGTAGTGATAAATTTGTTATCCCCTGTTGGCTCTGTGCTGCAAAGCCCCACTCACTTTGGAGACCTGTTTCTTGATCTGTTTCCCAATGGAAATAATCGGATTGACTGGGCATCAAACCCGGATAGAGGCCGGGCGTATGCTCAGGAACTCAGACGGGCAAAAATCAGGAAAGCTGATCCACAGGCGAGGAACTTATTTGGACATTTTGATGATGTCTGTGGGAGTAGAGCACGAAGCGTTCCAAGCCTATCCACAAGTGTGGGGTACCTGGAATATTATCGACTGTTTTCCTGTGGCTTCGACAAAATCCATGAGCCTGCGATTCGGAACTATCTGGAAAAACTATTCTCACAACTCGGCCATTGGGCATTTGTTTCGTTTCCAGAATCCCAGAAGGTGACTGATTTAGAATGGGGTAAAGTGCACTTCGATTTTCTCTTGCTATCTGGAATGCCACATACTATATATTCTGAAATTGAGACACTGCTTCTCCGGGAGCTGGCACCAATTCGCCTGGAGCAGACGCAAAAACAGGCAATTCGTCAATGGGAGTCAATTGCCGCCACTTCGGCTTTTACCTCTCAAGTTGAGACCCAATACAAAGGGATGGTAGGCAAGGTCATTGCCGAGCTAAAACGCAGTGTCGAACGTCTTGAAGCAGGAATGGATTATGATGTTGAACTGGCTCCGATTACCCGAATCAAGGCTTTATTGTGTATTTCCGGTGGTGATTTGTCAGAAGCGGTTTACACAGTTGAAATCCTGAGCTATCGCGCAAGGCTGGTCAGATTGCTGGGATGGCCGATTTATTTTCGCAAAGTGCAACAGGATTTACCAAAACTCCGGGAGCAATGGCCTGAATTGGTTGACGGAAAATCCCCCCCCTACGATCCCATTCATGAACTGGAATGCTATCATGCAGAAATGCTGGTGCGTTTCCCCGTGCTTGGTGAAAACCCGTTTGCAGTCGGCGGATAGAGAGCGAAAAAAAAGGGGACGGATTTAACAGGCTGCTGAAATACCCCACCCGGATGCGTGGTGCCTTGACCTGAAAGTTTGATTTTTCATTCAGTTCGCTCGCAGGATTAAAGAGCCGGGGTCAGGTCTTGCAATGCAACATGATTCCATCTTGGGGAATGTGTTAATGCAAGACCTGATAAACATCTAGCCCGTGGCCGGCCTCCCGAAGATGACGTAACGTCAGGGTGCGAGCCTTTGACAAGACGTCATCAACCAGGAGACCGTAATGGAACTGTACGCGGGGATAGACTTGCACTCAAACGCGAGGAGAACCGGGGTCGAGAACCGGGGTCACGAGAACCGGGGTCACGAGAACCGGGGTCACGAGAACCGGGGTCACGAGAACCGGGGTCAAGTTTTTCATTATCACATGACCTAAAACAGCATTGGGGTCAGCCAAGGATTATTTCGGTATTCTTGGGCGTCCGGCTCATTAACCGTGTCACCGATTACTTTCTCTGTGTATTGCGTCGTCAATAGCGCCGGCGCGAACTGGCCGAAATAGGTTCGCTGATTGTTCACATCGCGTGCCGGCGAGGCGCGGCATTTCCTTCGGCGTCGGCCACCTCTTTCATCAGCAAGACGTCTTCGTGAAGGCTCAACGTATTCACTGGGGCCGGACGGC